>DODI01000337.1:0-5441 GCA_003509045.1 Planctomycetota bacterium
CACCAGCTGCACCAATACCTCCAACCCCTCGGTCATGCTCGGCGCCGGTCTCCTGGCCCGCAACGCGCTGGCGAAGGGTTTGAAGGTGCCGTCCTACGTCAAGACGAGCATGGCGCCCGGTTCACGGGTGGTCAGCCGCTACCTGGACGCAGCCGGCCTGACAGGCTCTCTCGGCGCCCTCGGCTTCGACATCGTCGGCTACGGCTGCACCACCTGCATCGGCAACAGTGGTCCCCTTCCGGAGGCCGTGACTGCGGCGATCGAGGAGAACGATCTCGTTGCCGCGGCGGTGCTGTCGGGCAATCGGAATTTCGAGGGCAGGGTGAATCCGCTGACGCGCACTAACTACCTCGCCTCACCGCCGCTGGTGGTCGCCTACGCGATCGCCGGCACTATGGATATTGATCTCGTCGAGGAGCCCCTTGGTGAGGACGCTGAGGGGCAGCCCGTCTACTTGCGCGACATCTGGCCGAAGCAGGAAGAGATCCGAGATGTCCTGGAGACGGCGCTCACCCCCGATCTCTTCGAGCAGGAGTACGGCAATGTCTTCGATGGCAACGAGGAGTGGAACGCGATCCCCATCTCCGGCGGGGAGATCTACGAATGGAATTCCGAATCGAGCTACATTCGAGAGCCCAGCTTCTTCACCGAGCTCGCCCCTGAGGTTCCGACCATCAGCGCGATCGCAGATGCCAGGGTGCTTGCCCTGCTGGGTGATTCGGTAACCACCGACCACATCTCTCCCGCCGGCGCGATCCCCCCCGAGAGTCCCGCGGAGAGCTACCTGGAGGGGCTTGGCATCGAGCGCAAGGACTTCAACTCCTTCGGCTCGCGCCGCGGCAACCACGAGGTGATGATTCGCGGAACGTTCGGGAACATCCGGTTGCGCAACCTGCTGGTTCCCGGGGTAGAAGGCGGCGTTACGCTCCATCATCCAAGCGGCGAACAGCTCTCGATTTTCGATGCGGCCGCCCGCTACCGCGAGGAGGGAACGCCGCTGGTCGTCCTGGCCGCCAAGGAATACGGCACCGGCAGTTCACGTGACTGGGCGGCCAAGGGTACCTATCTGCTGGGAGTGAGAGCCGTTATAGCCGAGAGCTACGAGCGGATCCATCGCAGCAACCTCATCGGGATGGGGGTGCTGCCGCTGGAGTTCAAGCCAGGGGAGGGAGCCGCTTCGCTGGGTCTCGATGGGACCGAGGTCTTCAGTATCGAAGGCCTGGATGATTCCCTGGAGCCGCGCCAGGCGCTGACGGTGCGGGCCGTCGCCGAAGCGGGCGAGAAGACCTTCGAGACGCTTGTACGGATCGATTCCCCGGTGGAGGTTGATTACTACCGAAATGGGGGAATCCTCCACACCGTTCTGAGGGCTCTGCTCAAGGAATAAGGCGGTGCCGGCTCTCATGGACCATCACCAGATCGCGAGGGATTTGATCGAGCTGGAGTCGATCACCGGGAACGAGGAGCCGGTGGTCGCCTATCTCGAGAAACGCCTGGGCGAGCTGGGGCTGGAGGTTCGCAGCGAGGAGGTCGCGCCGGGACGCCGCAACCTTATCGCCGGACCCGAGAATCCGGCCCTGCTCTTCTGCACCCATACCGACACCGTGCCTCCTTACGTGCCGCTGTCGGAGGACGAGGAGTATATCTACGGCCGGGGAGCCTGCGACACCAAGGGCATCACGGCCTGCTTTCTTGCTGCCGGGGAGCGGCTCCTTTCAGAGGGGCTCGACGATTTCGGCTATCTCTTCGTGGTGGGAGAGGAGATTGACAACATCGGTGCGGTGGCCGCCAACAGGTCGGTGCGCTGTGGTCACGTGGTGGTGGGAGAGCCGACGGAGAACAAGCTCGCCCTGGGGCATAAGGGAGTCCTGGGCGCGCGCGTGAAGGTCGAGGGCAGAGCCTGCCACTCGGCGTACCCCGCAGAGGGCGACAGCGCGATCCATCGCCTGCTTGGTTACCTGCAGCAGGTGCTGCGAGCGGATTTCGGCTCCAGCGAGTTGCTCGGTCCGGCCACCGTCAACATCGGCGGCATCGAGGGCGGTGTGGCGCACAACGTGCTGGCTCCAGCGGCCGCCGCCGAGGTGATGATCCGAGTGGTGAGCGATATCGGAGAGGTGGAGAGGCGTCTCGTGGAGTGTTTTGTCGACCCGGCTACCGGCGAACAGGATGAGAAGGTGACCATCGAGGTTACCCTGCGCATGGAGAGTCCGGTCTTCGAGCGCCTCGAGGGCTTTAAGGAGACCGTTGTCTTCTACGGGACGGATGCTCCATTTCTTCGCGATGTCGGCAAGCTGGTTCTCTTCGGTCCAGGCTCGATAGTCGATGCCCACACCGAGGGCGAGAAGATCTCCAAGGCCGCGATGGATGAAGGTGTCGAAAGCTACGTTCGTATGGGGCGCCTGCTTATCGACTGAGCCGGGGTTCAGATCCCCTCGATGTGTCTTTTCAGTCTCAGCGTGTACTGGATCAGCTCACGCCGGATTTCCCCGGCGAAGTCTTCCCATGCCTCATCTCCGCCTCCCGCGTCGAGGCCATCCTGCCGGATGTTGAGCCAGACACCGTTGTCTCGGGGTATCAGCTCAAAGCTCAGGCGCATCGGTCCCCTCGCCTCGTTTTCTCTTTCCCGGAAGTAGTTCTCGATCGTCAGCTGCCGGGGGGGGGTGAGCTCGCTGATGGTCCCTCGTATGCGGGCGCCGTTTTCCAGCTTGGCGGAATATTCTCCGTTTTCGGCCGGCGCGATACGGGCCTCTGTCGCGTCGAGCCAGGCGAGCGCATCTTGCGGGTCGGTCAGAGCCGTGAAGACGCGTTCCGGCGACGCGTCGATGTAGATCCCGTCAGCGGTGAAGTTTTCCATTGGCGCATTGTAACGCGCCCGCGTTTTAATTCTACGCCTCCGCCGCGGAAGCCGGGGCGGACAGACTGCTATCGATTCTGGACAGCAAAGGGCTGCTGTGTTTCCATCGGCTCCCGGGTGGAGGATTTCCTTTCGCCGGCTGAGCGTGTGAAGGCGGCCCCTTGAGACTTTTCCTTCTTAACCACATGAATCGCAAGACAGCTCACAGCGGGATTGGATTTCGTGCGTTGGCGGCGTATTGCCTGCTCTGCGCTTTCGCCGTCGTCGTCTGCTGCGAAGAAGGCGAGAAGCCTGATCTGACGAAGCTGGCCCCCGGCGTGACCGGGAAGGTCGATTTCAAGAGCCAGGTCGAGCCGCTTCTGCTGCGCTGCGTAAGGTGCCATGGCGAGGAGAAGGCCAAGGGCGGGCTGCGGCTGCATCGGCGAGAAGAGCTGCTGGCCGGCGGTGACAATGGCGCGGTCGTCATCTCCGGTGACAGCGCGGGAAGCAGGTTGGTCCACGCGGTTGCCGCCCTGGGCAAGCTGGTCATGCCGCCCGGGAAGAAGGACAGGAGATTGACTGCTGCCGAGATCGGCGTGTTGAGAGGCTGGATTGACCAGGGTTTGTCCTGGCCCGGCGACCGGCAACTTGGAGGCAAGGGAGCCTCCTCTGCGGGGCTCTGGGCCTTCCGGCCGGTAAAGAAAACCGAGCCCCCGGTGGCCGAGGGCGACTCCTGGTCCCGCAATCCGATCGATCGGTTCATCTTGTCCCGGATGAAGATGGAGGGCCTCGCTCCTTCTCCGGAGGCTGACCGGTACACCCTTATCCGCCGCCTGAGCCTGGACCTGACGGGCCTGCTGCCGAAGCCGGAGCAGGTGCGCCGGTTTGTCGAGGATAAGAGCGCGGAGGCTTGGGAGGACCTGGTCAGGCGGATGTTGAGATCTCCCCATTTCGGCGAGCGCTGGGGCCGGTACTGGCTGGACCTGGCGCGCTACGCCGACAGCGATGGCTACGAGAAAGACGGGGTTCGTCCTTTTGCCTGGCGGTATCGTGACTGGGTGATCCGCGCCCTGAATCAAGACCTGCCCTATGACCAGTTCGTGGTTCACCAGCTTGCCGGAGATCTCCTGCCCTCTCCCACCGGCAAGGGCGGCTATCCGGATGGGGTCATCGCCACGGGAGTCCTGGCGATGGGTAATTATGATGACCAGGAATCGAATAAAGAGCAGCTCTACGCGGAGGTGATCGATGACCAGATCGACCTGGTCAGCCGCCAGTTTCTCGGGCTGACGATCTCCTGCGCACGCTGTCATGATCACAAATTTGATCCAATCTCGACAGCGGACTACTATTCACTCGGAGGCATCTTTCTATCAAGCCGGGTGCTCGAGACAAAAAACCGCATCGGGGCGCATCGATTGAAGATCTCACTTGTTTCCCCCGAGGGCAAGAAGCAGGGTACGGCGATCGGTATCCAGGAAGGCGGCTACAGCAACAGCCGGCATAAAAAGATTGGCGATATGCCGATCTACATAAGGGGAGACCCCTCCAAGCTCGGCCCTGTTACGCCTCGCCGTTTTCCCCAGGTCCTCGCCGGTGACCGACAGGAGCCCATCGGCCAGCGAACGGGTCAATCGGGACGATTGGAGCTCGCTCGGTGGATTGCCAACCCGAATAATCCGCTTACGGCTCGTGTCATGGTCAATCGAATCTGGCAGTTTCATTTCGGTCGAGGGCTTGTTCGAACCCCTAACAACTTCGGCAGCCGCGGCGGGAGGCCATCTCATCCGCAGCTCCTCGATTACCTAGCAGACCGGTTCGTGAAATCAAGATGGTCGCTCAAGAGCATGCATCGCCTGGTCATGAATTCAGCCACCTACCAGCAGGATAGCGCGAAGACCTCCTCGAGGCAGAGGCGGGTGGACCCGGATAATGTTTTCCTGGGCCGTTTCTCCACCCGCCGGCTGACAGCCGAGGAGCTCCACGATTCATTGCAGGCTGTCTCAGGAAGGCCAGGCAAGCGCGCCGTGTATACGCGGGTCGGGCATGAATATGTCACCCTGGGCGCGAGCCTGTTTGATGGGCCCGCCACGGGAACGATTGTTCCAATACGTACCGAATCTACGACGGCGCCTCAGGGACTCTACATGATGAATGATGAGTTCGTTGTCTCGGCCAGCAGATCCCTGGCTGAGCAGCTCGCAAAGAGGAGCGATTCCGACGAGCTGCAGATCAGGCTCGCCTACGAGCTTGTCTACGGGCGCGTCGCTGGCCTGCGGGAAATCGAGGCGGGTCGGGCTTTTCTTGCAACGAGGCCGGCTGACCAACGCTGGGTATATTTTCAGGTCCTGCTGTGTTCCAACGAGTTCATGTATCTGGACTGAGAGCGAAAGAAAAATGGCAAGTCATCATCGACAATCGCATTGCGGCCGCTGGCTGGGTCCGGCGCAGCTTTCACGCCGCGAGCTGCTCCAGCGAGCGGGCAGCGGTTTCGGCGGCGTCGCCCTGGCCGGCCTGCTTGCGGGCGAGGCGTTAGCTGAGCAGGCAGACGGTTCGGGGCTCCATTTTCCCGCGAAAGCAAAACGAATCATCTGGCTCTTCATGGGAG
>DODI01000023.1:0-9289 GCA_003509045.1 Planctomycetota bacterium
CTGGCACTTCCCCCACTACAGCAACCACGGCATGCAGAGTCCGGGTGGAGCCATTCGTTCAGGAGACTACAAGCTGCTCGAGTACTTTGAGAACAACACCGTACAGCTGTTCAACCTCCAGAAGGATCCCGGTGAGCAGAATGACCTGGCCCGGGCCGAGCCGAATAAGGCGGCTGAGCTGCTCGCCACGCTGCGCAACTGGCGCAAAAAAGTCTCGGCGCGAATGATGCCTCCGAACAAGGACTGGAAACCCGAAAAATGAAGCCCCTCCTCGCTATCCTGATTTCCGCCCTGCTGGTTTCGTCGCTGTCCGCGGCCCAGCCCAACATCGTCTTCATCCTCGCTGACGACATGGGCTACGGGGACCTGGGCTGCTACGGACATCCAACGGCGAAGACACCTGTGATCGACCGACTGGCGCGGGAGGGCGTGCGCTTCACCCAGCACTACGCCAACGGACCGGAATGCAGCCCGACTCGCACGGCCTTCCTGACCGGGCGCTACCAGCAGCGCGCCGGGGGACTGGAATGCGCCATCGGAACCGGCAATGTCGGGCGCTACGACGATGCGATCCGGCTGGCGAAAAAGCGGCAGCTGGGGTTGCCAGCGGAGCAGGCCGTCCTGCCCTCAGCGCTGAAGAAGCCCGGCTACTCTTCTGGCGTATTCGGAAAATGGCACCTCGGCTACGAGCCGCAGTTCAACCCGCTGGAACACGGCTGGGATGAATTCTTCGGCTATATGGGCGGCAACGTCCACTACTTCAACCACCGCGAACTGAGCGACCTGCACGTGCTCTACCGTGGAAGGCTGCCGGTCTACGAGAAGGGCTACATGACCCACCTCATCACCGATTCGTCACTCGATTTTATCGAGCGCAACAAGAACAGGCCGTTCTTCCTCTATGTCTCCCACGAGACTCCCCACTTTCCATTCCAGGGTCCGGGCGATGGAAAGAAAACCGTCGATAAATCAAACTGGACCGAACCGAATGCAACGACCTACGTGGCGATGCTCGAAGACCTCGATCGTGAGGTCGGACGGGTGCTGGCGGCCCTGCAGAAGCTCAAGCTCGAGAAAAACACCCTGGTGGTTTTCGTCTCCGACAACGGCGGCTTCGCCCGGGCCGCGAACATGGGCCCTCTCAGTGGCGCCAAGAGCACCACCCTTGAAGGCGGCATCCGCGTACCGCTCATCATGCGCTGGCCGGGCCGCATCCGCCCCGGGACCACCAGCAGCCAGGTCTGCGCGACCTTCGATCTGACCCGGTCGATTCTCAACCTCGCGGGCGCGAAGGTCCCGGCAGAGCAGCTCGATGGGTTTGATCTCGTCGATCACATCACAGAAAACAGGAAGGATTTTGCCCGAACGCTCTTCTGGCGTGGAAAACGCGGCGAACGCACCTGGTCGGCCGTACGCTCCGGCGACCTGAAATATGTGCGCAAGGTCGAAGGTGAAACCAGCGAGTGGCTCTTCGACCTTGCCAGCGACATCGCAGAGAAAAACGACCTGGGCAGATCACGCCCGCAAGAGCTCAAGCGCCTGAAAAAGCTGCTGGCCGACTGGGAAAAAGATGTCGAGGCCTTACGCTAAGAGTACGAGGGCAGAATTCTTCCGATCTTGAAAAACAGCCGGGCTCGGAGCCTAATGGTTTTTGCGGCCATGCAGGCCTCTCCTTCCGAAACCTGAACAGGAAATATCCATGCTTAACAGAATTCGCCTCCTGGCCGCCTGCCTTCTGGTCACCAGTGTTTTCTCCTTTTCCGGCTCCGCCCGAGCCGCCGACTACACCCCCGGCAAGCTTCACAACTACTCTCACCAGGACGGCACCGTCGGGAAAAACAACTACCAGTATTCCATCTTTGTCCCGAAGGATTACAACCCGAAGACTCCCTCGCCCCTGGTGTTCTACCTCCATGGCGGCGGCAACGGACGCACCCACCCCAGCCAGGGGCACAGGAACATGCTATCGGGCAGGCTCACCGACAACAGACGCTCAACCGATGCGGGCTACAGCCGTAACCAGCCGGATTCGAAGAGTTACATACTGGTCTCACCGGTCAAGCCGATCGCCTACTGGAAGGCCAGCGTCTTCAAGCGCCTCGTCGCCCACGTCAGGAGCAAAGTCAACATCGACAAAAACCGCATCTACGTCACCGGGTTCAGCATGGGCGGACAGGGAACCTGGTTCGTCGCCTGTGGAACCGATGGTTCCTACCGGATCGCCGCAATGATGCCGCTGGGCGCCTGGGGCTGCAATTATATCCGGCCCGGGAAAACCGTAAAGACCTGCAAAACTCTCGGAACTCCCACCTGGGTGCTGCACTGTCCACTGGATAACGTCTCCAAGATCTCCGAGCAGCTCCCGCTCTTTAAGAACCACGTCGACCTTGGCGGCTACGGCCGCTTCACCATGATTCCCGGCAGGGGCCACAAGAGCCGCCCACCCAATGACAACGAGTTTTTCAGCCTGCGGATGAGCTGGATGCTGTCCCAGACCTACGGAACCCCCTTCAACTACATCCTCCAGGTCAACGACGGCCAGATCGGAAAGATCACGAGCGGCAAACGCCCCTTCACCGCCGACACGGGCCGCCACGGCTTCTACGAGCCCGGCACCGTCGTGAGCATCACCGCGGCGAAATCAAAGGAAGGCAAACCCTTCACCGGCTGGGCCGCCGCGAAGGGAAAATTCGCCAATTCGAAATCGAGGTCGACCTCTTATAGAACAACCGCTGGTGATGTCGCCATCTCAGCCATCTACGGAAACGGGCCCTACAAGCTAACCGTAGTCGGAGGCAAGGCGAAGCCCGCCTCCCCGAAACCGGGGCAGGTGGTCACCGTCATCCCTGCCAGCAGAAAGTTCTACTACTGGAAGACCAGTACACCCCTCGTTGACATCGCCATCCCCACCAATCGTTCATTTCAATTCGCCATGCCATCTGCTGATGTCACCCTGACAGCCCAGCCCAAGGACTGAGAATGGGATCCGACAGAGAGCCTGACCAAGGCGCTAACGGAGAGCTAACGCCCCCGGGCGCGCAGCCACGACGATGGTCAAAGCTGAAAATCCTTCTGGTGATCATCATCTCCCTGCCCGTCCTCTTCATCCTGGGCACAACGGTTGAAAACATCCGTGGGCGATGGGCCTGGAAAGCTTTTCAAGAGGAGTGGGAGGCCAAGGGAGAAAAGTTTGATTACCGCCAGTGGATCCCCGCCCCGATCCCTTCGGAAAAAAACTTCGCGCACTCGCCGCTTTTGAAGCCCCTGTTCGAAACTGAATACGATGAAGATTCCGGAACTTTCAAACCCGCCGACCCCGAGAAACATGAACAGGCCAGGCGCCTGTTCGATGACCTGCGGGACCTTGAAGACATTCCCAACGAGAGCTGGGAGAGCGGCCAGCGCCTCGATCTTGCCGCCTTCCAGGAAAGTTTCCGCAAAGGAGCCTCCCCTCGAAAACCTGGCGAATTCGACAAGCGTTTAAAGGAGCTGCTGGAGGCCAACGGTGTATCCACTGACGACAAAGCCGAGCCCCCCCCCCGGGTCTGGCCGCGCCCTGCCAAACCTGGAAAACCTGCCGAGGATATCCTTCAGGCTCTCGGGGTATTCACTGAGGACATGACCGAACTGGCCCGGGCCGCGAAAGAGAGGCCCCTCTGCCGGTTCGACGTAAACTACGAAGCGCTCCTGTCAGCTGAGATGCCGCAGGTCATGGTGCTTCATAACGCCATCTACTGCTATACCCTCCGGGCGCTCGCTCATTTGGCCGCTGACGATATAGAGGCCGCCTTCTCCGATGTCGAGATGGGACTTTTCCTCACCGACTGCATGTCAATCGAACCCATGCTGCTCTCGCAGCTGGCGCGGACCAGCTCCCTGCCTGTAGTCCTGCAGGCGGTCTGGGAAGGACTCGCCGATCAAAAGTGGAATGCCGACCAGTTGACGACGCTCGAGAAGCGGCTCGCCAGCATCAACCTGCTGCAGAACCTTCACCGCGCGCAGCTCTGTGAAAGAGATATGCTCAACGCGTATCTTGAAAAAATCCGAGAAGATGGGGGCATCGATCCATTCAACCCCGCCATCCTGGATGAGAGCTGGTGGCAACCCACAGGCTGGTTTGATCAGAACCAGCTGCGATACAACGCGCACTATATGCGCTTCCACCGTCGAATCATCGATCTCGAGACGCGTACCATCAAGCCGAGCGTTGCGGTTGAACAGGAGAAATTTTTCGCTGAAATGAGTCAGAGCCACCCCTACAACATCATTACCAGCATAGCCGTTGTCGCGCTCTCCTCCACCACGCCTCCGTTCGGAGACGGCCAGACGAATGTCGACCTGGCCAGGACCGCCTGTCTCATCGAGCTCCACAAGCTGCGCAATGGGAAATATCCATCTACACTGTCGGAGGTCCAGCCTCCCCTGCCCCTGCCAACCGATCCCTACTCGGGCAAACCCTACCTCTACCGCACCGCCTCCGGCCCCGAAGCTGGAGAACGCTACCAGCTGTATGGCGTCGGCTGGAACCAGGAGGATGACAGCGGCAGGATTTTCCTCGATGAGGATGGGAATATAGAACCCAAAAAGGGCGACCTCGTCTGGAGGTATTCACCTGTCCCCACGCTCCCTGAAACCGAGGAAGCCGAAGAAAAATAGGTATTACCCGACCAATAAACCGTGTCTCATCCATAGTCAAACCCTTCATTTAAGCGAACGAGAATGAGAAAACTGACTACAGCTCTCCTCCTTCTGGCCGGTTTGTGCTCCATCAGCGAGGGCTGCGGAGCCCCAGAGAAAACCTGGGCCGTCTTTCAAAAAGAATGGGAAGCCAGGGGTGAAAAATTCGACTATCGCGAGTTCGTTCCCGCGCCGGTTCCTTCGGAAAAGAACTTCGCCCACACGCCGCTTTTGAAGCCCCTGCTCGAGGAGGAATGGAATAGCGAGCTGACCGAGTCGAAACCCGCCGACCCGGAAAAATACAAACAGGCCGAGAGGCTGCTGAAGATAGATGAAGATCTTCCCGCCATCATACTCTGGCCCAGGGGCCAGCGAATCGACCTCGCGGCCTTCCAGGAACTTTTCCGCAAAGAAGGGTCCTGGCCGCATCCAGCCAAGCCCGGAAAACCCGCCGAGGATGTTCTGAAAGGCCTCGATGTATTCGCCGACGAGATGGCCGAGCTCACTCGGGCGGCCAGGGAGAGACCACTCTGCCGCTTTGACGTCAAATACGAGGCGCACTTTGCCGCCTCCATGCCCCATCTCATGGTGCTCAGAAACCTCACTCGATGCTTCACCCTGCGCGCGGTAGCCCGCCTGGAAGCTGGCAAGCTGGAGGCCGCGTTCGCGGATGTCGAGATGGGTCTCTTTCTCACTGAAGGCCTCGCGGCTGAACCGCTGGCGCTTTCCCAGCTGGTGCGGATCTCCAACCTCGAGATGATCCTGCAGGCGATCTGGGAAGGTTTCGCCGCGGAAAAATGGACCGCCGGGCAGCTGGGAACACTGGAGAAACGTCTCGCCGGGATCGACCTGATTGAAAGCTGCCGCCGCGCCCTGCACTGCGAACGCGATATGGCCAACCAGTTCATCTACCAGGTTAAAGAAGATGCCGACTACAAAAAGGCCCAGGGGATGGTTGACCTTGCCAGGCACTGGCCGAGCACAGACCCCATCGGATGGCTTGACCGAAACCAGCTTCGCTTCAACGAGCTCTACATGAAATTTAACCGGCGCATCATCAACACCCGGACACGCACCATCCAGCCGGGCGTCGCGGCGGAACAATTGAAATACATTGAAGAAAACAAGCGGAAGCCCGACCACGTGATCTCGAGCCTGATCGTGCTGTCCATCGGCCCGCTGGTTCGCCAGTTTGGAAACAGCCAGACCGCCATCGATCAAGCGCTCCTTGCCTGCAAGCTCGAACTCCACAAATTAAAAAAGGGCGCGTATCCCGCAAAGTTGGACGAGCTTGAAGGGGACCTTCCCACCGACCCCTATTCTGGAAAAGCCTATCTCTACAGCGCGCTCCCAGGAGGCGAAAGCACCGGGCGCTACCAGCTATATGGAATCGGCTGGAACCTGAAAGACGACAACGGAAAGATCGTCATCAATGACTGGGGAAGAGCGGACAATGAAAAGGGAGACCTGGTGTGGAGCTATTCACACCCCCCCGCTCTCTTTGACATACCTATACCTGGAGAGAAATGAAGATGAAAATTTTCATGCCCGGCTTCCTGCTGGCCAGCTGCTGTCTCGCGGGCGGTTTGCGCATCAAAGCCGAAGAGCCACTGCTGAACATGCAGGAGCTGCTCGACGCGGGCACCCTCCAGGCCAAGGTGGTTCAGGACTGGCACCGGGTAAAAAGCTCGGTACCCACCCGCCAGAAGCTGATCACCATCCGAGTCGGTGAGCTTCTGCCTGGAAAAGAATACCGCGTGCCGGTCCGCATGATTGCCCCCATGGATCGCAAGGCGAAGGGCTTCCACCTGACCGGCGGGCACCAGCAGTCGCGAATCGAGAGGGATGCGCAGCCGAGGGGGGTCGAGAAGGATCTCCTCGAGGGTGGCGTCGGCCTCGTCTACACCATGGTGCAGGTCCTCGGGCAATCAGGCCAGGGAGAGTTAGGCAACGCGGCGCGCCGAAAGTTCGCCGAGACCTTGAACCCGCGGTACTCGATCCAGTACTGGGGCTGGCCGGCGGCCCTGATCCGTGCAGCAACCGCGGCCTACGCTGAAAAAGATCATTTTGAGCCCGGCAAGGTGGCGCTCTCGGGCGGTTCCAAGAACGGGGCCTCGCCCTCGGTGGCGATCATCCACGACAAGCGGATGACCGCCGTGCACGCGTCGGTGTCACCGATCTGGGATTCTCCCCTGCGGCTCTGCGACCGAAAGGCCTGGGATGAACTTCGAAAATTCAACGAGAGCTACGTTGCAAAGCTCAAGAAGAAGGATCCCCAGCTGAGGACCAGCCGCCTCCTTCGGCACGCCTTCCTCGGCGGAACCTACGGCCCGGTCTACAATGACGAGGCTCTCGATGCGGGAAAGAAGTGGAAGGATCTCGAGGCGCTCGCTGCCCGCATGGCTGACCAGGTCTTTATTTCCCGCAACCTCAAAGCACTCAAGGACCGCAAGGTCGACCTCTTCTTCCAGCCCGGAACTCATGATTTCGTCGCCTTTGATATCGCCTGGGGCGGCAAGCATCATCCCGGGATCCCCCTCTACCTCAGGGCCAACTCCGGCCACAGCATCCGGGAAAAACACCCTGCGCGGGAAAAAGATGATGGAAACAAGACGGCCTTCCTCCTGAACCACTTCTTCGGCGGAGAAGATGCCTTGCTGGAACCGCCCACTGTCACCACCAGCCTCAAGGGAAAGCGCCTCTCTGTCACGGTGAGCTTCAAGCCGGACTCCCGTGCCGAGAGCGGCCGCATCTGGTGGATGTACGACCGCGGCCCCGATGGCAGCGCTGCTTATATCAGGGAGACTTTCCCGGCTAAGCAGTGGAAGGACATGAAGTTCGATTCCGTGAAGAACGCCTGGACAGCGGAAATCGATCTGGACGCGGATGCCTCCCGGATCGACTTCTTCAGCAACCATCGAAAGACCATCCGGCATGGCTCCGAGAAACACTCGTCCTACCTGTCGAGTCCCTATACCCGGGTGGCGCTGAAAACCGAGTAGCTCAGCCGAGCAGCTGGGAGATCGGTCCTGAGCTGTCGGCGAAGCGTGGCAGCTCGAGGCCCATGGCCCGCGCCTGGGTGAGCCAGAGATTGGCGAGAGGGGTGCCATCAGAGCAATTGAGATGCTTCCCGCTCGGGCGGATTCCCGCTCCGCGGCCGCCCGCGACCACGATCGGAAGCTTGGTGTACTGGTGCGTGGCTCCATCGCCGAGCCCCGAGCCGTAGGTCAGGATCGTATTGTCGAGCAGGGTGGTTCCATTTGATTCCCTGACCGCCGACATCTTCCTGATGAGATAGGCGAACTGCTCCATGTGGAAGCGGTCGACCTTCTCGAGATCCTCAACGAACTTCGACTGGTTGTGGGACATCTGGTGATGGTTGCGAGGCTTGTCAAAGAGGCTCTCGTATTTATACGGCGTGTCCCAGCGCTCGGGGCCGATCATCAGGGTGGCCACATGGGTCAGGCCCGTCTGCAGCGCGGTGACCATGAGGTCCCCCATCAGGCGGATGTATTCTCCCCTGGGCAGGTAGGCCTCGGCCGGCTCCTCCAGCCGCGTCTTCTGCAGCTCACCCCTCATCTTCTCGAGCTTGACCATCCTCTCCTCGATGGCGCGGATGGAGTCAAAGTACTCGGCGAACTTGTGCCGGTCGGAGCTGCTGAGCTCACGCTGGAAGCTGCGGGCATCGGAGAGCACGAGATCTGTGATGTTTCGAAGCTGGCTGTTGCCGCTGGTCTGGAACATGCGCCGGTAGGCTGCACGCGGATTTCGCAACGAGGGAGCGACATGCCCGGTTCCGTACCAGGAGATGTTGTCGAAGTAGATGGACTCCTTGTTGTCCTTGTGGCTGTTGCAGCTGAACTCGAGCGTCCTGAAGGGTGTGTCTTTACCGACCTGATCGGCCACGAGGTGGTCAAGCGTCCGGTCAAGCGGCCAGGCGGAGGTCTTGATCGTGAAGGGAGCCGCGCTGCTGATGAAACAAGAGGCGCATTGAGCGTGGACATCGGTACCGCTCTGGAAGGTACGATCGAGCCCGGTGATAAAGGTGATGTGCTCCTGGAACTCCTTGAGGGGCCCCAGTGTCGGCGTCCACTCGATCGGGCTGAAACCGGACGGGTACCGGATGCCCTTGATCCGGTTCTTCTCATCGAAGCCCCTGAACTTCGGCAGGGTGGCTTCCTTTTCACCCGGAAAGAACGCCCGGCGAACAACGCCGATGGGGACATAGAATATCGCCATCTTCTTCGCAGGGGATTCCGCCAGGTGTCCCAGGGCCGCGGCCGGCGCCTCCAGCCAGGGAAGGGCCAGGGTAGCCCCGGCAGCACCCCGCAGAAAAGATCGTCTCGAGATATCGGTCATATCAGTCAGTCGCTTTCTTCTGACTATTCTGCAGGAAAGGTTTGCTCAGGGCAATCTCGCGAACCAGGGCCTTCATCCGGTAGCCCTTTTCAATGGTTGCCGCCGCGATCCGGTCAAGAGCGGGCGCATCAGCGGCAACCAGGCCGCGCCCCAGAGCGAAGGAGAGCAGGTGACCGGCAAAGGCCCGCGTAAAACGGTCCTTTTCAGCCAGGAGCGCATCCTTGAACTCGATGATGTTCTTGAACTCGTATTT
>DODI01000023.1:9667-12055 GCA_003509045.1 Planctomycetota bacterium
CGCCAGAGCCCGGTGGGACCGTAATTCTCCAGGGCGAATCCGAGCGGGTCGATCTTGACGTGGCAGCCGGCACAGTCGGGGCGGTCACGATGAGCCGCCAGGCGTTCGCGAATCGTCAGGTTTTCATCTTTTTCCGCGGGCTTTTCCGGCAGCTCGGGAACATCCGCGGGAGGAGGCTCCGGAGGGTCGTTGAAGATGACGGTGGCGAGCCAGGCTCCGCGGGTGATCGGCTTGGTGCGGGTCGAGCTGGAGGTCATGGTCATGACGGCGGCATTGGTGATGACGCCGCCCTGGCGGCGGTCAGTCACCGGGACCCGCTTGAAAGGAATGGCGGTGGGCGGACCGCCGGCCTTCCCCCCCTTGTACCAATTCTCCAGCAGGTCGCTGCGGTAGCTGAAGTCGGAATCGAGGAGCTCTGTGATGGGCCTGTCCTCGATCAGCACCGTCTCAAAGAGGAGCAGCGGCTCGAGCATCATGTGCATGCTGGCGCGGTAGGCACCGAAGAAGAAGTCCTGGTTCTTCTCTCTTTCGGGAATGACGGAGATGATCCTGTCGAGCTGCAACCACTGGGAGGGGAAGCTGTCGCAGAAACGCTTGAGCTTGCGATCCTTGAGCAGGCGGTCAACCTGCCGAACCAGGGCCTCCGGCTCGCGCAGCTTTCCGGCGGCTGCCAGGTCGAGCAGCGGCTTATCGGGAATGCTGCCCCAGAGAAAAAAGGAGAGCCTCGACGCGAGGTCGTAATCATCCCCGCCCTTGTCTCCGCGCTCCCGGAGATAGAGAAAGCGGGGCGAACAGATCACCCCGGCAGCAACGGCTCTCATAGCGGCGGTAAACGGCTTTCCCGCATCTATCTGCTTACCTACGTAGGCAGTGTAGCGATCGATGGTGGCTTCATCCACCGGCCGGCGGAAGGCCCTGCCCAGGAAGCCGCGGAGCCTGGCCTTCACGGCCGCGCGGGGAGCCTTCTTCGGCTCGAGGAAAAAAGATCCCCAGATGCCGCAGCGCTTGGTGTTGAAGTCGGGGCTGTTGACGATCGACCGGCTGAGCTTGAGAAAGGACTCCATCAGAAGCGGGGAGAGCGAGAGGTGGTCGCCTCGGTTGTCGAAACCGTGTTCGGCGCGGAGATCCTGCGGAAAGGGCGCCACCCCGGCGAGCCGGGGCTCGATGAGCTGCGACTTGCCCAGCGGACGGCTCCCCACCCTGACCTTCGGCTCCATCTTGCCCGTCTCCGGCTTGAAGTAGCCGTAGTCGCGCATCATTTTTTCCGGCAAGGGGAAGACCTCGACCTTGAGCTGAAACAGGTCCTTCACGGCGTTGTTGTACTGGAAGCGGTTCATGCGCCGAATGGGTGTCCGCGCCACGGACTTTTGCGAATCAACGGCCTGGCTCAGGAGTTTCTTCAGCTGCGCCACCATCCCCTGGCGGGTCTCGGCGGCCAGCGGCGGCGCCTTCTCAGGCGGCATCTCGCCGGAATCGAGCGCCTCGATGATCTTTTCGAGCAATTCGGGATTCTTCGCGAGGTCGGCGGCGCTCTTGAGCTCCAGCAGGTTCACCTTCCCCTTCACCTTTGGACCTTCGCCATGGCATTTGAAACAGTTTTTCGCGAAGGTGGGCCGGATGAGCTTCGAAAAAGCATCGCCCTCGGCCTGCAGACCGGGAGCGGCACTGCAACCAAGCGCCAGGATTAAAATGGCCGTGATCTTCTGCATATCCGGCAGGAGTCCTCTGTCAATGCGGGGAACAACTCTGCCAAGAGTTTAACTTTCCCGGCACCTTTTCGCACGGAATCCTGACGGACCAGCTTGACGGCAACAGAGCACTTCGCTGATAACCGGGTCGGAAGTATGTAATTTTCTGTCGAATGGACCAATTAGGATGTCCAGTTTTCGCGACGGATAACGGACTATAAATGCTGGTGAAAAGCCCCCATAAGAAATACACGGAGAAGACCCAGATGATGAGAACGGCACAAACCGCCCTGGCAACCCTGGCAATTTCCCTGGTCGCTCTGAGCGCCAACGCCGACACGATCAGCGGCAAGGTAGTGGACTCCGCCGGCAAGCCCATGGAAGGCGTGATGATCTCGGCCTTTTGCGCGGAACTCGCCGACCCCACGAACGAAAAATCATACAAGCGCAAGAGCGTCTCGGTCTTCAGCCAGGCCGATGGATCCTTCTCGATCGAGGGGCTCTTCTACAAGAAATACTACAAGGTACGCGCCCGTCTCATGGGCCAACTCGATGAGGATAAGAAAGATGTGGAGGTCGGCGAGAGCGGCCTTTCCTTCACCATGAAGCCCGCCACGGGCGAAGACCTCGAAGACCAGCGCACCGCCGATAGCGGCTTCGACATGCTCAAGTGGACGAGCAAGAAGGACAAGGAAAACTA
>DODI01000247.1:0-3206 GCA_003509045.1 Planctomycetota bacterium
TTCACCCCCGACCTGATGCCCAGCGACATCATTGGCGCCTCGCTGCTCCAGGACGACCAGGCTGGAAACCGGGGGTTTCATTTCCTTCGCGGTCCGATCTTCTCCAACGTGATTCTCGCAGATGAGATCAACCGGACTCCTCCCAAGACGCAGGCCGCACTCATGGAGGCCATGGAGGAGAGGCAGGTGACGGCTGCAGGGGAAAATCTTACCCTTGAAAGACCTTTCTTCGTGCTTGCAACCCAGAACCCCATCGAGCAGGAAGGCACCTACCCCCTTCCGGTCTCCCAGCTGGACAGATTTCAGCAGAGCATACAGATTGACTATCCGGATGAGGGTGAAGAATTTGAGATGGTTCAGCAGACCACCTCCTCCTACCAATGCAGCCTGGAGCCGTTCCTTGAAAGGGGTGTCATTGTTGAAATGATATCGCTGGCCGGAAGAATCGTGATCCCTTCCGAGCTGCTTGATTATGTCTCAGCCATTGTCAGGAGCACTCGCCCGGACTCCGCTGGAGCCCCCGAATTCGTCAAAGAGTGGATATCCTGGGGGGCGGGCCCCAGGGGAATTCAGGCCATCCTGGCCGCGGCCCGCTCCATGGCGCTGATGGGAGGCAGGGCTGAAATTAATGCGGATGATGTTCACAAGGCCGTCTTCCCGGCATTGAGGCATCGAATGGTGCCCACCTACCACGCTGAAGCCGAAGGGGTCGGCTGCGACGACATCATTGAAAGGGTGCTCCTCGGCCTTCCTGGGGGCCGCTACCGCCCTGAGACGCAGCAGGCGGAGAATCGTCCGGGATTCTTCCAGCGCTTATTAGGCAGGAGCTGAGCGCCTCTCAGCCCTCTTCGAATCGTTTGATTTTTTGATAGAGGGTCTCCCTGGAAATACCAAGGAGCTTTGCGGTCTTAGCCTTATTGCCCCCGGTTTCTTCGAGGGCGCGAAGTATATATTGCTTCTCCACCTCTGCCAGGGGCTTGAGAAGAAATTTCATCTGCCCGCGGCCGATTTTCCCTATTTCTGGAGGAAGGTCGGAGGGCGTAATCTGTTTTCCGTCACCTAATATCGCAGCCTGCTCAAGCGCGTTGCGGAGCTCCCTGATGTTGCCGGGCCAGGAATGGAGCTTGAGGCAATCAACGGCAGCCTTTGACAGCTGTATTCCATCTCCGCCCTGGTCAAGAAAGTGAGATGCCAGCTCAAGGATGTCATCGCCCCGATCACGAAGGGGCGGGATCTCGACTGTAACAACGGCCAATCGGAAGTAGAGATCCTCTCGGAAGTCGCCGCTTTTGATGGCCTTCTTGAGATCCTGGTTTGTGGCGGCCAGGACTCTGATGTCCACCTCGATTTCAGCTTTCCCCCCAACTCGGTAGAATCTCCGTTCCTGTAAAGCCCGCAGGATTTTGACCTGCATATCGACAGGCATATCCCCAATCTCATCAAGGAAGAGAGTGCCTTTATTGGCCAACTCGAATTTTCCAGGGGTCGTTCGTTCGGCTCCGGTGAAGGCGCCTTTTTCATAGCCGAACAGCTCGCTTTCAACCAGGTTGGGAGGTATGGCCCCACAGTTGACGGCAACGAAGGGCGCCTCCTTGTTGTCGGATTGCCCGTGAATCTGCCGGGCGACCAGTTCCTTGCCGGTTCCATTTTCACCCGTAATCAGGACGGAGGTGTCTCTTGCCGCGACCTTTTTGATGAGTCGGAACACCTTCTCCATGGGTGGAGAATTCCCGATGAGCTTGCCACTGTTAGACACAAGGGATCGGAGCCGTTCATTCTCACGCTGAAGATTGGCCTGGACCCAGATATTTTGAAGACACAGGCCTGCGAGACGGCCGACCGCACTGACGAACTCGAGCTCGCTCCGGCCAAATTGTTCGCGATGTCCGCGAGTGTCGATGTAGACGAGCCCAAGGCACCGATCTCCATAGGTCAGTGGGGCGCAGATAAAAGATCTGATCTTCAGGTCGATAACGCTATGGCCAAAATCTTCACGATCGGCAACGTCGGTTACAAGAACAGCTTTTTTATCCCGCTGGATCCTTGTCAGGATAGTTTCGCTCATCTCGATAGTCTGAGCGCTGTCTCCCTGGTCGGGATCCCAGAATTTGACGACCTCCAGGGAGTAAGGGTCTGGCTCGGCGGCCTCTGGGAGCAGGCCAAGAAAGCCCCTCTCCGCCCCGGTCTCACGGGTGACCGCCGCAAGAATCGCATCGTAGACGCCGTCTTCGTCCGCAATCTCGAGAATCTTTTCGGTAAGGCTGTAGAGGGTTGAAAGACGGTTGTAATTCTTATTGGCACCGCCATTGTCAGTGTCGCCCTCCTGGCTGTAGACAGGCGCTGAAGCCTCAAGACTCAGATCCTCGACCCTGGTGTCGTAATCGTCAGCCTCTTTGTAGACTCGAAGCTTGGCGGTCTTCTCTCCCGGGGCCTGGTATACGAAATGGAGCTCGCTTTCACCTATGCTGATCCGGTCATCGTCGAGAAGCTGGTAGTCTTTCGTGTCTTTTACGTCTTTACCATTAACCCGTATCGGGTTCTTTCCACCCCTGTCGCGGAGGGTTACGACTCCGCCTTCGTAATGCACCTCGGCGTGATTTCGGGAAACAAGCGAATCATGAAGTACGATCCCGCTGTCAGATGACCTTCCAATTATGGAGGTCCCCTCTGCGAGGACATGCTCCTCGGGTTCACCTGTCTCGGTGGTTAGAACGTAAAGTATTGGCTTGCGAGTCTTGGGAGGCATGTAAAGTTGCGTCGAAAATTTACCCTGAACGAAAATGGCGGATACAAAAATTAAAACTGAGAGGGGGCCCCGCAATCCTGAGGGGCCGGCCGAAGGCCGCCGTCTTCCTGTTATTCTACAAATGCACGGCGATATTATCAAAGTACCCGCCAATGCCGCATGGAATTAGATATTTTGGTGGGATCCCGGGCCACGGCATAAATATCTAACACGGCACTGAATTTGAGAGCCTGCGAAGGCATCAAATGTTAGGCTTCCGTTGAAGAGTCGATGCAAGGAGGCCTCGAGTGTCTGTGAAAGACAGAGTAGACCCTTATAGCGTAGCCCCTCTCCTGCGCAAGCATCTCATTGGCGACGGATACGATATCGTATTCGATCTAGGAAAAAGTCATGGAGCGTGGGTGTCCGATGCTCGGGACGGTTCCGAGTACCTTGACTTCTATACGTTTTTTGCCAGTCT
>DODI01000431.1:0-4617 GCA_003509045.1 Planctomycetota bacterium
CCGCTGGCGGAGAGCTACGGGGTAACCGAAGACGATTTCCAGAGAATTGGTGCGGTCGACGCCGTGGTCGATTATGTCCGATCCCTGCCACAGGGCTCCAACGCCATCCTGTCGCACCACAGCTTCACCCTACACCAGATCCTCACGGGTCTCTGTGTACCCGGGCACGACAGCATCCGCATCAGTGGAAGCGCCTATGATAATCTCCTGGTCGTCCTCTTCCCGGCCGGCGGCACCCCAAAGCTGCACCACCTCAAACACGGCGAGCTCCCCGAGCCCTGTCCGGAGATCGAGCCCGTCCCGGTGCTGCCGGAGCGAAACTGACCCGCCCCGCCGTGGGGCGGCGGCCTGGGGGAACAATCACCCTTTCGCCAGGCTATAGTCACTCTGCTGGTGGAAGCCATCGATCTTCAGGACGCCTTCCGGATGAGCCTCGAGAACACTCCAGGCATTGTTGCCTTTTGAAAGAGCTCCCTCGATGAGGGCCGCCAGCGTCACGTAGTGCACAGAACCAATGACCTTGTGATCATTGACATGGTTGTGTCCCTGGAAAACCGCGAGCACCCGGCCGGAATCTTCAAAAATTTTTCTCACCTTCGCGGCACTGCGGACCCCGTAATTCCCCCCCACGTCGAGACGCTGATGGGCAAAAACGATGGTCGGCTTTCCCGTCTTCTTCAAATCTGCAGCCAACCATTTTCTCTCCTCGAGCGGAATCTCGGTATCGGTCCACTTGAAATTTTTTCGTCCATAGGGAACTCCATCGGCCCGGAAGCAGGCATCGAGAACCACAAAGTGGAGCTCGCCCCGGTCAAAAGAGTAGTAGGCTCGCTTCGACTTTTTCCGTTGGCCGCAGCTCGTGAGAAACTCCTCCTTCTTCAACCTGGAGACGCAGTGGTTCCCGAGAACGTAATGGCGGTCTCCCTTGAAGCGGGAGAACTCCGCCTCGATCTTGCGCACATAGTCGAGTTCCTTCTCGAGCGTGGGAGCCTCATCGACAAAATCTCCCAGCTCGACCGCGAAGTCCGCCTTCACCCCGTTGAAATGGTCCACCGCCGGGCGGATCTTGCGCAGGGAGTCACGGTAATGACGATTGCCCGCGGTGGCCTTCTCCGCATAGTGCAGGTCCGTGATGAGACCGATCTTCAGCAAGGGCCTCGACCTCTCCGCGAGCACCCTGCCAAGCGCGGCCCCGCCGGGTCCCAGGAAGAGGCTCCCGCCTGCAAGGGCGGCTCCCGCTAGAAGCCCCCTCCGACTGACAAACCCCCTGCTGCCGTAAGCTGTACTTCGATCGTTCTTCTGCATGGATGCGCTCCCGGTATGGTGAAACGAACCGCGGCCTCAACCCGCCCTAATCTACACCGTCGCCGGCACCTCGGCCACATCCGAGCCCCCTCATAGCGTAAAGTCGCCCGGAGTTGAACTTACCCACGGATTCTCTGTCCATGTTAGGATCGAATCCATGACCAGCGGAAAGCCAGACGGCCTGTTTACCGGTTTCGGATTCGGAGCAATCCAGGCCGGGCTCTTCACCCTTGAGGCCCTGCGAAAAAACGCCTTCGAGCAGGTAGCTGTCTGTGAAATATCGGAGCCCCTGGTAGAGAGAGTGCGGCAGAACGGCGGACTCTTCACGGTTAACGTCGCCCATGAAAATGGAATCGAGACGGTCGAGCTGGGGCCCGTAGAGATCCTGAACCCAAACTCCGAGGCCGACCGGGAGCTGATCGTAGAGAGGCTCGTCCGCTCCAGCGAGGCAGCCACGGCTGTGCCCTCGGTAGACATCTATACCGCAGGGGGAGCCGGCAGCATCCGGGGACTCCTGGCCGAGGCCCTGCGATCAGAGAGGGAAGCCCCGCTGGTGGTCTATACGGCCGAGAACAACAATCGGGCCGCGGAGCTCCTTGAGGAGGCCGTACGCGCAGAGGCAGGACTTCCCCATCGACTCTTCGACGAGAGAATTTCATTCGTGAATACGGTGATCGGAAAAATGAGCGGCATCATCTCCAACCCGGAAGAGATCACCGCCAGGGGAATAGCGCGGCTCGCCCCGGGACACGACTCCGCGATCCTGGTAGAGGAATTCAACCGGATCCTTGTTTCAACCCCGAGCGGAAACCACGCGGCCGACTGGCGGCCGGCCTTCACGAGCTTCGAGACCAGGAGAGAGCTGCTGCCCTACGAGGAAGCGAAGCTCTACGGACACAATGGCGTCCACGCCATGGGCTCCTACCTGGCCAGCCTTCTCGGAAAAACCCGCATGGATGAGCTCGGCCTGGTTCCCGGCGCGGTTGCTTTTCTTGAGCGCGCCCTTGTCGACGAGGCCGGGGCGGCCCTGCTCCGCAGGCACGCAGGCCTTGATGAACTCTTCACCCCGGAGGGCTTTGCCGAATACGCCGCCGAGCTGATCCCCAGGATGCTCAACCCGCACCTCGGCGACCTGGTGGCCAGGGTGGCCAGAGACCCCGAAAGAAAGCTGGGGTGGAACGACCGACTCGTTGGAACACTCCGCCTGGGCATCGAAACCGGGGTGGACATGCCGCGCTTTGCCCTCGCAGCGGCAGCCGCGCTGCGTTATCTCGCCCCCTCGGCGGCAGGCCCTGCGACAGCCTTGGAATGCATCTGGAAAAAGGACATCCCGCCGGCAAAAGAGGCCGCCGTAATTTGCGCTCTCATTGAAGCCGCCCATGAAAAGTTGAGTACTGCGAGGATCGAAGATCTTTTTACTTCGCCCGAAGTCTTCGATTCGTAGACAATCCCTCCTGCGAAAAATCACCCCAGAGAGCGAAAAAAATGGCACACCCAATCCTGATGCCCAAAGCCGGACAGAGCATGACCGAGGGCAAGATCGTCACCTGGCTGAAAAAAGAAGGCGACCCTGTCGAGAGAGGCGCGCCTCTGCTCGAAATCGAAACGGACAAAGCCAATCTTGATGTCGAGGCGACCGAGGAGGGCATCCTGCGCCTGATCGCGCACCAGGAGGGCGAGACCGTTCCCGTGCTGACCGTCATCGGCGTCATCGGCGAGCCTGATGAAGAAATTGATCTCGATGCCCTGCGAAGCCAGCATGAGAAGCCGGCGGAGGAGACGAACGAAACCGAAAAAAAAGAGGAGGCCCCCGCTCCCGCTGAAAAGCCCCGCCCCCTGAAGGCGGCGAAGACCGAGGGGGAAGAGAAGCGCTCGCCGCCGCAAGCGGCGGCGGCCGGAGCTTCAGCCGCGGTGACAATCGTCCGCCAGCCCGCCCCGAGACTGGATGACGGCAGGCGGGTCGCCGCCTCGCCACTGGCCAGACGGATTGCGTCAGAACGTGGAGTTGACATCCGCTCTCTGGAGGGAAGCGGCCCTGGCGGCCGGATTCTCAAGCGCGACGTCGAGCAGGCGCCGACAAATGGACAGACGGGCGGAGCCCCGCCGGCCGCCCAACTCGCCTACCCTGAGCCTGTAAAGAGACCGCCCGCGAAGGTGGCTCTCGACGGTATGCGCGGAGCCATCGCCAAGGCTCTCCAGCACTCCAAGAGTACCATTCCTCATTTTTATACGACCATCGCGATCGACATCTCCGAAGCCCTGGCGCTGAAGACCTCCCTGGCAGCCAACGGTGTCCGGGTGACGATCAATGATCTCGTCCTGAGAGCCTGCGTGCTCGCCCTGACCGATGAGCCCGGAGTCAACTGCCGTGTAGCAGAGGATCACATCGAGTATCCCGAGGAAATCAACCTGGGCATCGCCGTCGGCAATGACGACGGCCTGGTGGTGCCGGTAGTCCTCGGCGCCCAGGCCCACGACCTGGAAGCTCTCGCGGCCGAGACCGGGAGAGTCATCGAGCAGGCCAGAGCGGGCAAGCTCACCGGCAGCGGCCAGGGTACCTTCACGATCTCCAACCTGGGGATGTTCGGTATCGAGTCCTTCACCGCCATCATCAACCCTCCGGAGGCGGCCATCCTTGCCGTTGGAGGAATTCACCAGGAGGCGATTCCGGCCGGCGACGGATTCGTATCCAGGCCGATACTCAGGGTGACGCTGTCCTGTGACCATCGGGCCATCGATGGATTCATCGCAGCCCGGTTCCTGTCGCGTATCCGGTTCTTACTCCAGACCGCGAGGCTCTGAGAGCGACGGCTCGAAGACCGGCTCCCCCCTGAGAGCTCGATGGAGCTCGGCAATCCCGCCGCCCACCGCGAGCCGCAGCGGCAGGCCCAGGCAACGCTGCAGCTCTTCGTGTACCAGGACGCGAAGCTCCCCGGGCGAAGGCAGCCTGTCAACGGGCAGCTCCTTTTGAAGACTCGTAACTCCCGCATCGGAAATCCCGCAGGGAACGATGTCCCCGAAACCCCTGAGATCATTCCTGAAGTTGAGCGCGAAACCGTGGGAGGTGATCCAGCGATTGCAGCGCACTCCCATGGCGGCGATCTTTCGCGGCGGCGAGCCGGCGATCCAGACACCTGTCCGCTCCTCAATCCGGACACCCTCCAGGCCAAGCCGGCCCAACACTCCGATAATCCCGTCTTCGAGAGCGCGCAGGTAGAGATGAATATCTCTACGGCAGAACGTGTCATCCAGGTCGACAACGGGATAGCCGACCAACTGCCCAGGCTCATGGCAGGTAATATCGCCTCCCCT
>DODI01000172.1:0-5374 GCA_003509045.1 Planctomycetota bacterium
TGGAGGGCCTCGCCATTCCAGAGACCTTCGATTACACGGCGATCCTGGGGTTGCGCGGAGAATCGACTGAGAAGCTCGATCAGCTCCGGCCCCTCTCTATCGGGCAGGCCTCGCGTATTTCCGGGGTGACACCGGCTGATATCGGTGTGCTCCTGGCCCACATTGATACGGCGGATTCTGCTACAGTAGCGGGCAGCGAGGGATCATGACACAGCCGCTGAAATACAACAACGAGTCAGCCCTGCTTCCCGGAGTGAGGCAGGATGAAGGCTTCGAGGTTCTCGAGGAGAGCTCGCTCTATCGAGATGAGTTTGTGAGCTTGTCGATGCTGAGCTGCCGATTTCCCGATGATGGCGAGAGCTCCCAGGTGAAGATCTCGCTGCCGCCGGTGGTGGCGATCGTCCCCCTGCTCGAGTCGGGCGGGAGGGGTGGCGGCGCGAGGGTGGTTCTCATTGAGCAGCTGCGGCCCGCGGTGGGCGGACGAATGTTCGAGCTTCCCGCCGGTCATATCGATGAGGGAGAGTCTCCACGCGAGGCGGCCCTGCGCGAATTGGAGGAAGAGACAGGCTATCGGGCTGGAACGATGGAGCCCCTGGGCGTTCGCTATACGATTCCCGGGATGTCAGCCCAGCCGATGCATTTTTTCCTGGCCAGCGAGCTTGAACCAGGAGAGCAGAGGCTGGAGGCTACAGAACACCTGGATGTTCATGAGCTTGAGCTCGAGCTCCTGGTGGCGGAATTGCTGGGTCGAGCTTCAGGGGAGAAGAGGATTGTCGATAACAAGACGCACCTGGGTCTTCTGCACGCCGCCCTGCTGCTTTCCGACCGGGAAGCTTCCGGCGGGGGAGGTGAATCATGAGCCTGCCAGTGATAGCTATCGTTGGACGTCCGAATGTCGGGAAATCTTCGTTGCTCAACAGCTTTGCCGGAGAGCGGATCTCCATTGTCGACAGCACGCCCGGGGTTACGCGGGACAGGGTCAGCGCGCTGGTTCCCTTCCGCGACGTGGTGATGGAGATGGTCGACACCGGCGGTATCGGGGTCGTTGACCAGGACGACCTGAGCGATCACATCGAGCGCCAGATAGCCTTCGCCCTGGAGGGCGCGAACCTGATTCTCTTTGTGGTCGACGTTCGCGATGGTATTACCCCGCTTGACCGGATGGTGGCCGCGAGGCTTCGGCAGAGGTCAGAGGAGATCCCCCTGATACTCGCCGCGAACAAGGTCGATCATCCCAACCTCGAGTCGGGAGTGCATGAGTTCCACAGATTGGGTCTTGGCGATCCCCACGGCGTCAGCGCCAATGAAGGCTGGGGCCGTAAGGACCTCCTCCAGGAAATTTCAGGAAAGGTCTGGCCGACCGCCGGGGTCGAGACGGACCCGGTGATGAGGATTGCTGTTGTCGGCAGGAGAAATGTAGGCAAGTCGACCTTCGTAAACGTCATGGCGCAGGAGGAGCGGGTTATTGTCAGCGAGGTTCCGGGTACGACTCGTGACGCTGTAGACGTGCGATTTCAGAAAGATGGGCGGGAGTTCGTGGTGATCGATACCGCGGGAATCCAGAGGCGCAAGGGGATCAAGGACTCTATCGAGTTCTATAGCCAGGTTCGAACTCTCGGTGCTATCCAGCGGGCTGACGTGGTTTTGTTTCTCCTGGATGCCAGCGAGGAGATTACCCGGGCAGACAAGAAGCTTGGTGAGACAATCTCCAAGGCCCACAAGGTCTGTGTCATGGTGGCCAATAAATGGGACCTCTCGGGGGGCAAGATTGCCACCGAGGCCTACGCCAAGTATCTCTCCGACCGTATGCCCGGAATGATCTACGCGCCGATCGTCTTCACCACAGCCAAGGAGTCCAGGAATACCCAGGCTGCGATCGACCTGGCTCAGAACCTGTACAAGCGCGCATCTCTAAGGGCCGGGACCGGAGAGCTGAACCGTGTGATGAAGGCTATTCTCAAGCATCGCCCGCCGCCTGCGAAGAAAGGGAAGTCCGGGAAGATCTACTACGCCACCCAGGTTGCTGCCAGTCCGCCGATTTTCGTGGTATTCGTCAATCAGCCCAAGGCCTTTTCAAATGATTACCGGCGCTACATCGCCAATTCGCTGCGGGAGGCGCTCAAGTTCGAGGAGATCCCCATCAGGATTATCTTTCGCCAGCGGGAATCTCAGTACCACGATTGAAGCTGGGCATTCCGGCTGTCCCCGGGTCTATGCAGAGAAGCCGGGGAAAGTTACAATCATGCCGAAGAGTGACGAGCTTCTGCAGGAGAGAGCGTTCTGATGCCTGGACACGTTCGTATTCTTGGTTTTGACCCTGGGACCCGCGTAGCGGGCTATGGGGTTATCGATGCCGGCCCGGGAGGCGAGCTCTCGGTGGTCTCCTACGGAGCCATTCATCTTCAAAAGACCGGGGAGAAGCTGGATATTCCCATCAGGCTGAGGAAGCTCTACGAGGCTCTTGACGAGATTGTGCGGGAGCACGGGCCGGCAGTGCTCGCACTCGAGAAGGTCTTTCACGGAAGAAGTTTTGAGAGCGTCATGAAGGTTGGAGAGGCAAGGGGGGTCGGTCTGCTGGTCGGAGCGCTCCACGATCTCAAGATTGCGGAATACGCTCCCACCAGGGTGAAGAAGGTGGTGACGGGAAACGGCCAGGCCTCGAAGTCCCAGGTCCAGAAGATGATGGCTCGCCTGTTGAATCTTGATGAGCCGCCCGATCCACCCGATGTGACGGATGCCTTGGCCCTGGCTTTCTGTTATGCTCAGCGTCTCCGGAGGCCTGATCTTTCAACGAGTTGAAAATGATCCGTGTGGTAGCGGTGGTGACATTCGGAGCTGGATTGTTTTTTGATTTTCAGTGATGGAATAAACGAGGAGTCGCTATGAGTTCTATTGAAGGAACATCTTCGGTTATCAGGGAATCAGAGATTCCCGGTGCCGATCTCGTGCGGAGGGGAAAGGTTCGGGACCTCTATGATCTCGGGGACAGGTACCTGATTGTGGCGACCGACAGGCTCTCCGCTTTTGACGTTGTCCTGCCTGATGGTATCCAGGACAAGGGGAGGATCCTGACCCAGCTTTCGCTGTTCTGGTTCGACCTCCTTGGAGTCGACAATCATCTCATTGCCGCTGAGGTCGAAGATCTTCCGGAAAGCTGCGCGCCGCAGGCGGAGCAGCTTCGCGGAAGATTCATGATTGTGGAAAAGCTCGAGATTCAGCCAGTGGAATGTATCGTTCGCGGATATCTTGCCGGCTCCGGATGGGCCGAATACCAGCAGCACGGGACGGTCTGCAAGATTCCTCTTCCCGATGGACTGGTCAACTCCAGCCAACTCCCCGAGCCGATCTTTACTCCGTCGACCAAGGAGGAAGAGGGGCACGATGAGAACATTCCGTTTGAGACCATGGTTGAGATCCTTGGCCAGGAGCGGGCGGATGAGATGAAGGCGAAGAGCCTGGAGGTCTACTTCAAGGCTGCTGAATACGCTCGCACCCGCGGGATCATTATTGCTGATACCAAGTTCGAGTGGGGCGTGCGTCCGTCGACAGGCGAGCTTGTTCTCGCAGATGAGGTTCTCACTCCGGATTCCTCCAGGTTCTGGCCCATGGATCTCTATGAGCCCGGCAAGTCGCAACCCTCCTTTGACAAGCAATACGTACGGGACCATCTCCTGTCGACCGACTGGGACAAGACTCCGCCGGCTCCAAAGCTTCCGGACGAGGTGACCGGCTATACAACCACGAAGTATCGCGAGATATTCGAGTTGTTGACCGGCCGGGATTGGAGCTGACGTCGTTCGTCGGTTTTCTCACGTAAAATAAAACTAAACAGCTTGAGGCGAGGTAGAGATGGATAAGCGAGTCCTGATCCTGATGGGGAGCGATTCAGATCTTGATATCATGACAGGTGCTCTCAAGTGCCTGAAAGAATTCGAGGTAGGCTACCAGGTGTGCGTATGTTCGGTTCACCGGTCGCCTGAAAAAGCGCTCGGCCTGGCGGCCTCGGCCCGAGATGAGGGCTTCCGGGTAATCATTGGCGGGGCGGGGGGCGCGGCGCATCTTGCCGGAGCTCTTGCCGCTAAGACAACCCTCCCGGTGATCGGGGTTCCAATCGAGAATGGCGCCCTGCATGGAGTCGATGCGCTCTACTCGACTGTTCAGATGCCTCCCGGCGTTCCGGTCGCGACCGTTGCTGTCAACGGGGCGCAGAACGCGGCGATCCTGGCGGTCCAGATGCTGGCGCTTTCCGATGACCGTCTTGCCGAGGCGCTGACGGCGTATAAGGGTCGCCTTGTTGAGCAGGTAGAGGCCAAGGATGCCAGGGCCCGTGAACGTCTGGAGAGCGAAGGGCTCTCATGAGTCCTTCATCTTCTCGGACGGCTCGTGTCGCCCGCGCGGATGCCGCGGGTCATATGCTTACGCTGAGATGGGTTGGCGGCCCTGGAGGCCATCTCTCCCTGCTCGACCAGACGCTCCTTCCCGCCAGGGTGAAATACCTTCGTATTCGTGAGCTCTCCGTGGTGATCGATGCCATTCGCCGCCTGGCGGTGCGCGGAGCTCCGGCGATCGGAGTCACGGCGGCCTATGGGGTGGTCCTCGGTCTGAGAGAGGAGGCGCCCACTTCCGCCGCCGGTGCCAGGAGAAGCTTTGCGAGAGTCAAGGAACGCCTGGCAGGGTCCAGGCCGACCGCGGTCAACCTCTTCTGGTCGCTTGACCGGATGGAGTCTCGCGCCGAGGCCCTGGAGGCCGAGGGCGCTTCTTTTCCGGAGCTTCTGCGGGGTCTTCTCGATGAGGCGATCGAGATTCACGAGGAGGACCAGCGTCTCTGTCGGGCGATCGGGCGCCATGGCCAGAAGCTGCTTCGAAGCGGCTGGAACGTGCTGACGCATTGCAACGCGGGCGCCCTGGCGACCGGTGGCATGGGTACGGCGCTCGCGGTGATTTACAGTGCCGTAGAAAAAGGAAAGAAGATCAGGGTCTTCGCTGATGAAACCCGCCCGCTGCTGCAGGGGGCCAGGCTGACAAGCTGGGAGCTTCGCAGGGCGGGGGTCGATGTCACGGTAGCATGCGATAACGCGGCCGCCTCGTTGATGGGCTCCGGGCAGATCCAATGCGTGGTCGTCGGCGCCGATCGGATCGCCTCCAATGGAGATGTGGCGAATAAGATCGGAACCTACGGAGTCGCGGTGCTTGCGCGCGAGCACGACATACCTTTTTACGTCGCGGCTCCCAGCTCGACCTTTGATCCGCACACCGCCAGCGGAGCCGGCATCCCCATCGAGCAGCGATCGAACCTTGAGGTTACGGCGGGATTCGGCAGGAAGACGGTTCCTCCCGGGGTCGATGTATACAACCCGGCCTTCGACGTTACGCC
>DODI01000582.1:0-14958 GCA_003509045.1 Planctomycetota bacterium
CATCATTCTCTTTCCCATCACGGCAACGACAAGGGCAAGCAGGAGAAGATCAAGAAGATCAACAAATTTCATATGGACCAGTTTGCCTACCTCATGAAGAAGCTGAAGGCTTCAACCGAGGGGTCCTCCAGTCTTCTCGACAACTCGATGATCCTCTACGGCAGCGGTATCGGCGATGGGAATCGTCACAATCATCACGAGCTTCCGATCATCCTGCTCGGCAAGGGTGGCGGCACCCTCAAGCCGGGGCGCCATGTGCGCTATCCGAAGAATACACCGCTCAACAATCTCTACCTCGCCATGCTCGAGCGCATGGGGGCTCCCTGCAAGAAGCTCGGCGACTCCACTGCTCGACTGAACAACCTCTACTCTTCGAAGTACTGATCCCGTTTTCGACGGATTCGCCGCTTCGAGAGGTCTTTCAGCGCGGCCTCTTCTCGGCCCTTCCGTTCAGCTCCCAATGCCACGGGTAATCCAGGTACCGAACCCTGATGTCTCTACCGCTACGGGCGGCCTGCTGAAGGGCCGCGTGGTAGCGGGCTGCGTGGGCCTGGACCGAACCGGAGATGGCCTCGAAGTCAGTGTAATACCATTCGTAGATCGGGCTGAGCTCGAGGAGCCCTTCCTGGTGATCGAAGCGTAGCCAGGTTTCCTTTGAATGCACGAGCCGCGCCTGTTCTTCGAGCTGGCCCTCGAGTTTCGCTCCCGTGTAGGCCTCAGGGCGAAGGGGAGGACAGCCGGCGGCCGCGCAGACCAGCGCGAAGTGAATTCGCGCTTCGCGGAAATGGTTCCGGATCTGGTCGTGCTCGATTTCGTCCAGGCTCAGGCTTTTACCGCCGATCTTCCAGCGTGGGTTTTCCCAGCGTATCTCCTCGGGGATATCGAGTATCGAGTCGATGCGGCCATGGTGGTCAAGCACCAGGCGAAGGGTGAAGGCGTTGTAGGCGTTGATGAGCAGGGCCAGTCGTTCGTCTCTTCCCAGGTGGTCGAGATCCTGGCTGCCCAGGCTCTCAATGTAGCGGTCAAGCTCCTCGGAGTTGGCGGCGAGGGCCGGGTAGTCAACCCAGCCCTCGGGGTCGACATACGTTCTGAGGACCGAGTCCAGGAGAGAGTGGTCAACCACGGATTCTCCTCTGTTGGCCGAGTAGCTCTCGGTCAGCTCGGCGCGCGGCGGACCAAGAAGGTCGACCAGCACCTCACGCAGGAGGCTTGGCTGGAGCCGGCTGAGGAGGCCGCAGGCGAGGAGGAGTACTCCCGCTGCGGCGAGTAGGATGGTCCTGAGATCGATGCCTCGGGCCGGGGGAGACGGCCTGTTGAATTTATCAAGTGAGGTAAGCTGGCCGCGGGCCAGTCGGGTAACGTAGATTGTCGCGACCACCGTGGCGAGCAGCCCGGCTCCCAGGAGGATCCACCTGGCTGTCTGCAGCGGCTCCTCTCCCGTTGCCGCGCCGGCCGCTTCGCGAGAGATGTAGCCAAGATAGACGTAGAGGAAGGTGCCCGGGAGCATCGCGATCCAGCTTGAGAGCGTGTAGGAGAGAAAACGAACAGGGGTCAGTCCCCAGAGATAGTTCTGTAGATTAAAGGGGATGGCCGGAGAGAGCCGCATGAGGGCGACCGTCTTCCAGCCGCCCTGTTCGAGCGCCTTGTCGATGGCCGTGAGGTAGGGGTGCTGTTCCAGCAGGCGCGAGATCCGCTTCCTCGCCAGGCGCCGAGCCGCCAGAAACGACAGGGCGGCTCCCGCGGTGGAGGCGATCGATACAGTCAGGGTGCCGACTCCCAGGCCGAAGGAGACTCCGGCAAAGAAGGTAAGGATGGAGCCCGGCACCATCGCCACGGTGGCGATGGAGTAGGTGACCCCATAGAGGATGGGACCCCAGGGACCCGCGCCATCGATAAATGATGAGAGCCGCCTGAGTGATGATTCAAGCGGCAGGGCGCCTGCGCAAAGCAGCAGGCCGGTGATGAGCATCAGCGCCGAGATCCAGCGAAGGGCGCTTCCCAGGCCTTTCAGCCCCCTTTCCCGCGACAATTCAGGAGCTGGGGAATCGGTCTTCATTTTCTTCTCAGGCGTTGGTTTGGCTTGTTCCGGCCGTTTGAGGTCCTGTGGGCCTTTTACGGCGGTCCCTGGGTTTTGAAAGGGCAGCTTAATGGTACACTAGATGGTAAGTAAGTCACTGGCTGGAGTTAGAGTGGGAAGTGGGCTGAATGAGTTTTCATCTAGAATGGGGCGCTTACCCGTGAATAGAGGTTCTTTCGTGTACTCCAGGTCCGTAATTTCCACATACCTGTGCGTAATACTCCTCTTGCCTGGCACCGCTGCCGTTCTGCAGGCTGCCCCGGAGAATGATGATTACGCAGATGCCGCTGTTCTCGAAGGTCTCTCAGGCCACTGGACGGGCGATAATCGCGGAGCGAGCCGGGAGCTCGGTGAGGAGTTCCATGCTGACAATGCAGGGGGCTCTTCGGTCTGGTTCCGCTGGACGGCGGTTTTTACAGGCAGGCTTACCGTCTATACCTTCGGCAGCGATTTCGATACCCTGCTCGCCTCCTATACTGGAGAGACCATCGGCAATACGGTCTTTCTCGAATCCAATGATGATTCCTGGGATGATTTTCAGAGCCGGATCGTCTTTCCCGTAACTCAGGGGCAGGAGTATCGCATCGCCGTTGATGGCTGGAACGGCAATGTCGGAAACATACTGCTGACCTGGCACCTCTCGCGCTCCGGCGGAGCGCCCGCCAACGACGCGTTCTCCGCAGCCTGGGAGCTTGACGGGCCGGCGGGGATGGAGATCGGCAGCAATACGGGTTCTTCCCGGGAAGAAGAGGAGCCCTATCATCTTGGCCAGATCCCGGGCCGCTCGGTCTGGTACACCTGGACTCCGGCCAATGATGGAGAGGCATCTTTCAGCACGGATGGAAGCGGCCTCGATACCCTGCTGGCGGTCTACACGGGTGATTCAGTAGATGCCCTGGAGCGTATCACCCAGAACGATGATGTGGACGAGGTGGGTACCCCCGGGTTCAGCCGGGTGCGGTTTCGAGTCTCTGCGGGAGTTCCTTATCACCTGGTCGTCGACGGTCAGAACGAGGATATTGGCGTTTTTATTCTGCGCTGGGTTTTTTCGATTCCCTGCGATCCCCCCTCCCGTCCGGAGGCGCCGGTGCCAGGCGATACATCGGTTGAGGTGGGCCGCCGGCTGACCCTGCAATGGAACCAGGCACGGCAGGTAGCTGCCCGGATCGTCTATGGCGAAGATGACAGGATGGAGGCCTACGCGGTCATCCAGGAGGATCGGCGCGAAGCTCTCGAGTCCATCGCCATGGTCGTGGACCGCGCCGAGCTGACCGAGAATCCCGATGGGACGTTCAGCCTCCCAGCGCGGACCCTTGGAGAGACGGCCTCCTTCTGCGAAACGGAGAGATTTGTCGACCAGCCGAATCCGGGGATCTGCTCGGCTTTCCTGGTTGGGCCCGATCTCCTGGCCACCAGCGGACAGTGCCTGTCAGATGACTCCGACTGCGGCCGGTTTGCTTTCGTCTTTGGCTGCAGGATGGAGAGGCCTGGAGTCCCCATCCTGGACTTCGATGCTTCCCAGGTCTATTTCTGCGAGGGTATTCTTCAGAACCGGGTTGAAGGGCAGGGCGCCGATTGGGCGGTTGTCCGGGTTGACCGGGAGGTTGATGGCCGGGAGCCTTTCGCCGTTCGGCGTGAAGGGCAGGTTGAGGAGGGCCAGGAGCTGCTGGCGATGGGCCATCCATTCGGGCTCCCTCTCAAGGTCTCGGATGGAGCCGTGGTTCGGGACGCCCGCCAGCCTGAAATTTTCGTAGCCAGTATCGATGCGGCTTACGGAGGCCCCGGGCGCGGAAGCTCGGGTTCGCCGGTTCTCGACGCGCGAACCCTGCTGGTTGAGGGCATCCTGGTGCGTGGGGAGGAAGATGTCATTGAAGAGAACGGCTGCTTTGTGAGTCTTCGCTGCGGGGATGCGGTTTGTCGTGGGGAGGACGTGACGCGCGCGGCGGAATTCCAGCACCTGGTTCCTCCGAATCTTGACAATGTCATCTACGAGGTCTGGATGGGACCCTGCGGAGGCTTAGCCAAGATTGGTGAGACAAGCTCGACCAGTTGGGAACTCGAGGAGAGATTAGACAGGGCCACTCCCTATTGCTGGCGCATCGTGGCGCGCAATGAATGCGGCCGCGTTTTTGGTCCGAGCTGGAGCTTCGTGACGACGGCCGCGCTCGATCCGGTCTTTCGCCGGGGCGATGTCAACCAGGACGAGCTGGCCAATCTCAGCGATGCCATCGGCATTCTCAACTACCTGTTCCTCGAGGGAGACACGCCGGGCTGTCTCAACACCGCCGACGTCGATGATTCCGGACAGGTGGATATTACCGATGGAGTCTATCTCTTGAACTATCTCTTCATCGGCGGCGCTCCTCCGCCCGAGCCCCTGGCGGCCTGCGACATCGATGTCACTCCGGATGTCGGCCTGGGCTGCGAGTTCTACACGCCCTGCGGTTTCTGAGGGAGACCGGGCGACGAATCAGAGTCCGACGATGTTGTAGCCGCAGTCGACGTAGATCACCTCCCCGGTGATTCCGCTCGAGAGGTCGCTGGCGAGGAAGACAGCTGCGCCGGCAACCTCCTCGGTCTCGACGTTGCGCTTCAGGGGCGCGCGCTCGGCCACCTGTCCGAGGATGTCAGTGAAACCCGAGATTCCCCGGGCGGCGAGCGTATTGATCGGGCCTGCCGAGATGGCGTTGACCCGGATTCCTTTTTCTCCGAGGTCGGCGGCCAGGTAGCGGACCGATGATTCCAGCGCGGCCTTGGCCACGCCCATGACGTTGTAGTTCTTCACCGCTCGTTCGCTGCCGAGGTAGGTGAGGGTCTGGATGCTGCCGCCATCTTTCATCAGCGGCGCGGCCATACGGGATACCGCGGTCAGGGAGTAGGAGCTCACCTCCTGGGCGAGGAGGTAGCCCTCGCGCGAGGTCTGGCTGAAGCCGCACTCGAGATCTTCCCGGTTGGCAAAGGCCAGGCAATGGACGAGGAAATCGATCGAGCCGAAGTCCCGGGCAAGGCCTTCACCCAGGGCGGCAATCTGTCCGTCGTCGGTCACGTCACAGGGGTAGAGAGGGCATTCGGCGGGCAGGGTTGAGACGAGATCTTCGACCCGGCCCTTCAGCTTTTCATTCTGGTAGGTGAAGGCTATCTCGGCGCCGGCGTCACTCATACCCTTCGAGATCGCCCAGGCGATGCTGCGTTTGTTGGCAACGCCGAGGACAACGCCTTTTTTCCCCTGGAGCAGGTTTGTCACAGTCATGGGTCTTTCCTGGAAAAAAGGGTGAAATTCGAGGCAAATATATTCGGTCGTTCGAAGAAACGGCCTGAGCGTGCGTCAGGGCCGGAATTGTGATAGATTTGAACTGGCTGGGCAAGATTTTCTTTGCCGATGGGCTCATCTGAGGGCTATATTCGGCAGTTAATCGTTGTCGTGCGGCAACGGTTCCAGGCACGGCTAAAACCCAGTTGAATAGCATATTTGGGATTCGTAAAGATGAATACTCTTCGTTCTAGACCTAGATCAACCCGCAGACGCTCCAGAGCGTCCTGCGCCCGTTGTCGGCTGGCTCGAAGATCCCGCATCTGAGAAAACGCCAGGGGGCCGAGAGAAAATCCCGGACCCCGGCGAAGCGGAAACAACCAGATCTTTGAAGGCCAGCCCACTCCGGAATCAGTCACTGGAGCCGGGTTTTTTTCGTTTCACGCCCCCATTTATCAGCTAATACCAGGATCAAAGTCTCGTGGAAAACATAGAAGTACTCAAACACGCACTCCCCTATATCAGGGAGTACCGCGAGAAGACCTTTATCATCAAGGTCGGCGGCGAGCTGTTGCAGGCCGATGGTTTTCTTGATCGTCTCAGCCACGATGTCGCCCTGCTCTACCAGCTCAACATTCGCGTGGTCATTATCCATGGCGGCGGTCCCCAGCTTTCTGAGATGGCGGAGAAGATCGGGATTGAGAGCGTCAAGGTCAACGGGCGCAGGATCACCGACGACCGTATGATCGAGGTGGCCAATATGGTCTTCAGCGGCGCCTCCACCGACATCCTGGGGGCCCTGCGCAGTCACGGGACGCCTGCGGTCGGCCTCTCCGGAGTCGATGGCGACCTGATCCAGGCGACGAGGCGGCCGCCCGTGAAGCTGGTTGATCGGGAGACGGGAGAGGAGAGGGAGGTCGACTTCCAGAACGTCGGCGACATCGATGTGGTGGATGCCAAGGTTCTGAATGTCCTTCTCGATAATCGATTCGTTCCCGTGGTCGCGCCGCTGGGAGCCGATCGCGCCGGCAAGGTGCTCAACATCAACGCCGACACCATCGCCTCCATGGTCTCCGCGGCCCTGCCAGCCGAGAAGCTCTTCCTGCTGACGAATGTGGGTGGAGTTCTCGAGGATATAGATGATCCAGCGAGCCGTATCAGCTATCTCACAGAGTCGGGCGCCGAGAGCCTGCTCGCCGACGGGGGCGTCTCGGGCGGCATGATGCCGAAGCTGCAGTCTGCTGTCGACGCGGTGCGCGCGGGAGTGAATCGGGCGCATATTATTGATGGCCTGGCGGACAACGCGCTCCTCTTCGAGGTCTTCACCAAGAAGGGGACCGGCACGATGGTCATCAGCGATAGCGCCGAGTCCGAGTACCTGGAGCAGGGATGATGCGAAGCGGACGATTCGAAAAAGGTATGGCCGACAATATGCGGAGTCTCAACGCCTCCATCAGCTTCGATAAGCGGTTCTACCGCGAGGATATCGAGGCCAGCAAGGCCTGGGCGCGCGGTCTCTCGGGGCTTGGTTTTCTCTCCGAGGATGAGCTGGGCCAGATCTGCTCAGGGCTGGATCTGGTCGCCGGCGAGATCGAATCGGGAAGCTTCGTCTTCAGCGAAGAGCTTGAGGACATCCACATGAACGTCGAGGCCCGGTTGAGCGAGCTCATCGGGAAGACCGGGGCGAAGCTGCATACCGGCAGGAGCCGCAATGACCAGGTGGCGACGGACTTCCGTCTCTATGTGAAGCGGGCCGCTGAAGAAGCAGCTGATGCCATCGGGACACTGATGAAGGCGGTCGTCGGGAGCGCTGAGGCGTGCCAGGATGTCGTTATTCCCGCCTACACCCACCTGCAGCGCGCCCAGCCGGTGCTCTTTTCCCATCACCTGCTGGCCTATGTAGAGATGCTCGAGCGCGACAGGCGTCGGTTCCTCTGGGCCGCGGAACAGGCCGACTCCTGCCCACTGGGCTCCGGAGCCTGTGTCGGCAACCAGTTTGGCATCGACAGGGAGAAGCTCCAGGAGGACCTGGGCTTCAGCACGTTGACCTCTAATTCGCTCGATGGAGTGAGCGACCGGGATTTCGCCTGCGATTTTCTCTACGCCGCCTCCATGCTGATGGTTCATCTTTCGCGTTTCAGCGAAGACATCATCCTCTGGATGACCAGCGAATTCGGCTTCGTGCGCCTGGACGATTCGGTTACCTCCGGCAGCTCGATGCTTCCACAGAAGAAAAACCCCGATGCCTGCGAACTTGCCCGCGGTAAGACGGGTCGGGTCGTGGGTCACCTCATCGGGCTGCTGACCTGCTTGAAGGGATTGCCGCTGTCCTACAATAAGGATCTGCAGGAGGACAAGGAGGGGGTCTTTGATACACATGATACCCTGCTTGGCATTCTTGGGGTGTTTACGACGGTGGTCGAGACCATGCAGGTTGACCGGGAGCGTATAGCCGGAAGCTTGGAGGGAGGATATCTCGAGGCGCTCGGAGTCGCGGACTACCTGACCCGAAAGGGAATGCCTTTTCGGGAGGCCCATGACCTTGCAGGGAGCTGCGTACGGAGAGCCGAGGAGCTGGGGGTTTCGCTTCCTTCCCTTGAGCTTGAGGTATATCGCTCTATCCACGAGGCCTTTGAAGAAGATCTCTTCGAGGCGATCTCCGTTGAGGGCTCGCTCGCCGATAAGGATGTGATCGGGGGGACCGCGCCGCGGCAGGTTGCAGGCCAGCTTGAACGCTGGAAGGAGCGTCTCAAATGAACGTGGATGAGGCAATGAAACAGAATCAGTAGACCGGCGCTGTTGCCGGTCGAGCTAACGCGCTGCAGGCGCGCTTTCAGAAGGATCACGGATAATCATATGAACCAGGCCAGAAAAATCGTTCTCGCATACTCCGGGGGACTTGATACCTCCTATTGCATTCCCTACCTGCGTGAGCAGAAGGGTTTTGAGGTCGTGACTGTTACGGTCGATACCGGCGGCTTTGATGCCGCCGAGCTCGCCGAAATAGAGGAGCGCTCGAGCGCTCTCGGCGCTATCGAGCATCATACCATCGATGCGCGTAAGGAGGTCTTTGAGCGCTGGGTCAGCTACCTGGTGAAGGGCAATGTTCTTCGCGGCCAGGTCTATCCCCTGGCGGTGGCTGCCGAGCGCGTGGTGCAGGCGGAGGTGATTGCCCGCAAGGTGACAGAGACGGGCGCCGATGCCGTCGCCCATGGCTCCACGGGGGCCGGCAATGACCAGGTCCGCTTCGATACAGCTTTCCACGTGCTCCTGCCGGGAATCGAAATTGTCACTCCGACGAGGGATGAGAAGCTGAGCCGCGAGGAGGAATATGATTTTCTCAAGGAGAGAGGGGTCGATATCGATCCGAGCGTTCGCGAGTACTCGATCAACTCGGGCCTCTGGGGGTCGACCATTGGCGGTGGAGTGACGCACGATTCCACTAGCGAGATCCCGCGCGAGGTTTTTGAGCAGGCGATAGCCACCGAGGAGGTGGATGGCAGCGAGCTCCTGGAGCTCGGCTTCGAGAAGGGCGTTCCCGTCTCGATTGGCGGCGAGACGCTGGAGGGCGTTGACCTGGTCAACCGGCTGGGCGAGATCTGTCGAGGTCACCGGATCGGCCTCGGTGTTCACATCGGCGACACCGTACTCGGGATCAAGGGACGGATCGCGTTCGAGGCCGGCGCGGCGATCGTTCTGATTCACGCTCACCGGGAGCTCGAGAAGATTACCCTGACCGACTGGCAGCGTTTCTGGAAGGACCACATGGCATCCTTCTACGGTAAGCTGCTCCACGAGGGCCAGGCCTTCGAGCCGGTGCTCAGGGATATTGAGGCGATGATTGATTCTTCCCAGGAGCGCGTGACCGGCTCGGCCGGGGTGCGTCTTGGCCCGGGAACCTTCAACGTGGTCACGACCTCGAGTCCCTGTACCATGGCGGGCGCGGAGGCTGGAGTCTACGGTGAGATGCCCAAGCTCTGGGAGGGGGCCGACGTTCGAGGCTATTCGACGATTTCAGCGATTCCTTCCCGGCTCTACAGGAGCGCAGGGGAGAATGATTCACCTGGTGGCGAGTGAACGTTCAGGGAGGGTGAGATGACAAATTCGGAAAATGACCAGCTGAGGGTAGGTGTTTTCGGAGGCTCCGGCTATATAGGTGCCGAGCTTCTGCGCTATCTCAGCGTCCATCCCGCCGTGTCCCTCTCCTGGGTGACGGCGTATTCGAAGACGGGGCTGGAGATTGGCGATGTGTTGCCAAATCTAAAGGGGGCGGTGCCCGGGGGCTTTGTGTCCCAGGAGGAGGGTGAGCAGAGGATCTCCGAGGTTGACGTCGCCTTTGCAGCCCTTCCCCACAATGAATCCCAGCGCCTGGTGCCAAGGCTTGCCGAGGCCAATGCCGAGGTGCGCTTCATCGACATGGCTGGAGATTTTCGCACCAATGACGCTCCGGGCTACGAGAAATACTACGGCTGCGAGCACGGGGCTGTGGATTGGCTGCCGCGTTTCACCTACGGTTTTACCGAGTTCCAGCGCGACAAGGTGAGCGGCGCCCGTCTCGTGGCGAACCCGGGTTGCTTCGCCACCGGCATGCTGCTGGCCCTGGCTCCCCTGGCCGCCTCCGGGCGACTGGCGGGAGATGTCTGCCTTCTCGGCTTGACGGGATCCTCTGGCTCGGGGAACAAGCCGACCCCGACCACTCATCATCCCGAGCGTTTCAGTAACGTGCGCTCCTACAAGCCGCTGGCCCACCAGCATTTGCTGGAGGTTGAGGCGTTTCTCGGGGGACTCGCGGACTCCGATTTCAGCCTGCAGTTCGTGCCCCAGTCGGGTCCCTTTGTGCGCGGCATCTTCACGACCGTCTTCACCCCGGGGGTTGGTGCTGCTGAGCTTACGAAGATCTATACAGATGCCTACGCCGGGGAGGATCTCGTGGAGGTCATCGAGGGCTCTCCGGAGCTGCGCTGGGTCCAGGGCTCTCCGCGTTCCTGGGTCGGAGTCGGCGGCGAGGGAGATAATGGCGTGGTGTTTACCGTGATCGATAATCTGGGCAAGGGAGCCGCGAGCCAGGGTGTGCAGAACATGAACCTGATGTACGGTCTGGATGAGACCGAGGGTCTTCGCGCGCCGGGTGGATTTGTTTGACGGTCGCGGACGTGTCCGGTTGGAAGCAACAGGAGAATCAAGCAGGATGAATTCAAAAGAAACCGAGGATCGCTACATCCTTCCGACCTACAACAATATTCGTTTCCCCCTGAGCTTCGTTCGCGCTGAAGGAAGCTATGTTGAAGATGATTCGGGCGGTCGCTATCTCGATCTCTATGGAGGCCACGCCGTCTGCGTGCTGGGTCATTGCCACCCGAGGTGGGTTGAGGCTATCGCGGAGCAGGCGGGCACCTTCGATTTCTATTCGAATCTCTGCTATTGCCCTGTCCGGGCGGAGGCCGCCAAGCTCATGGTCGAGCGGTGTTATTCCATGCACCAGGCGTTCTTCTGCAATTCCGGAGCCGAGGCGAATGAGACCGCCCTGAAGATTGCCCGCAAGGCGACCGGTAGAGAATACATCGTTTCCATGGAGGAGAACTTCCATGGCCGGACGATCGGCGCGCTCAGCGTGACGGGCTTCGAGAAGTCGCGCGCCCTCTTTCCACAGAACATCTCCCGGTGGACGCGTTTTCTTCGTCTTGGCGACCTGGAGGCTTTTGATTCCCTTGATCCGGAAGAGATCGCGGGCGTCATCCTCGAGCCTCTCCAGAGCGTCGTCGGCGTTAAGATGGCCGAGCCGGAGTACTACCGGGGGCTGCGGGACTGGTGTGACCGCACCGGCGCCGTGCTGATCTTCGACGAAGTGCAGACCGGAAATGGCCGTACCGGAAAATGGTTTGTCGGTGAGCACTGGGGGGTAGAGCCGGACCTCGTGACCACGGCCAAGGGCCTGGGCGGGGGTTATCCTGTCGGCGCCGTTCTTGCGAATGAGAAGATCTCGGCCACGGTGGAAGCCGGGGACCAGGCCACCACCTTCGGGGGGGGGCCGCTGGCGGCCGCGGCGGTGGCTGCGACCTATCGTATCATCGAGGAGGAGGGCCTCGTCGAGCAGGTGGCACGGTTGTCCAGCGGCGTCATCGAGCGTCTCGGAGGATATGTCGGCCGGGGAATCGAGGAGGTCAGGGGCCTTGGCTATCTTCTTGGCGTGCGTTGCGAGAAGCCGGCGAAGGAGATCCAGGCGGCTCTTCTCGAGCGCGGGATCCTGGTCGGCACCTCCGGAGATCTTCAGACCTTCAGGCTTCTACCTCCACTGACGGTGAGCGAGGAGGAGTGGGGAATCTTCTTCGCGGCGCTGGATGATATCTTCGCCTGAGGCGATTTTCGCTCGCCTATAATGGCTTGCACATCCCCGGCTAAAGTGGGACAGTCAACGCCTTCAAAAGACTGGTGGAGTCGTTAGATGCGGCATTTCTACAGCTTAAACGAGTTCTCCTCTGAACAGATAGGGGAGTTTGTTAACAGGGCCATAGCCTTCAAGGAGAACCCCTATTCGGAGGTTCTTGACCATCGTCAGATAGCTCTCCTCTTTCTGAACCAGTCCCTGCGCACTCGCTGCTCGTTCGAGGTAGCGACCAGGGAGCTGGGCGGAGATGTAAGCACCCTCGATGCCGAGACGCTCTTCGCCCTGGAGACCGAGTTTGGCAAGCGCATGGACGGCGCCTCAGCCGAGCATGTGAAGGAGGCCATCGGCGTCTTCTCACGTTACTTCTCGGCCCTGGGCCTGCGCTCCTTCGCGCGCGGCGAGGACCAGCAGGAGGATCTCCTGGACAAGACCTTTACCACGTTTCTCGAGCACGCGAAGATCCCGGTCTTCAATATGGAGTCAGCACTTTACCACCCCTGTCAGGCGCTTGCCGATCTCGTGACCATCAAGGAGCTCTTCCAGGACTTCCAGGGACGCAAGGTCACCATCACCTGGGCGAACCATCCGCGTGCCCTTCCGATGGCCGTTGCCAACTCGGCCCTGTTGGCCATGACGAAGATGGGGATGCACGTCACCCTCGCTCATCCGGAGAAATTCGAGCTGCAGGAAGGAATCATGAATATGGCCGGCGACTTTGCCGGCGAATCAGGCGGCAGTGTAGAGGTTGTCCATGATCGTCTCGAGGCGGCTGCCGATGCCGATGTGATCTATGCCAAGTCCTGGGGTTCCCTGCTGCGTTACGATGACCCGGCCGCCGAGCAGGATCTTCGCGACAGCCTGAAGGATTGGGTGGTGGACAGTGAGATGATGAGCCGTACCCGCAGAGCCTATTTCATGCATTGCCTGCCGGTGCGCAGGAATGTCGTGGTCAAAGATGAAGTTATCGACAGCAACCGGTCCGTTGTTCTGCAGGAGGCGGAGAACCGTCTCCATGCCCAGAAGGCGATTCTTGAATGGATTTTTTCCTGAGCGACTCACGCCGCGTCTCCAGCTTTGCCTCGCGGCGGCCGGCAAGCCTTCCGCTTGTCGGGTCTTTGTTGGTCGCGTTGATCCTGGGGCAGTACCTCTGGTCCGGACGGGCCCTGGCCGGACCCCTCGAGGCCGGAATCCCGCCGGAGTCCATCCTCTTCCTGCACTGGCAGAATGCGAAAGATTCGGGCTTCGCCTCTACCTATCTCGGTCATTTGCAGGAGAAGATTGCGCGCTCAGGGTTCCTTGACACATTTTTCCGCCACCTGGAAGAAACGTTTCCTCCCGCCTCGAGAAAGGCGTTCACGTCTCACATCAAGCGTTGGCGAGGCATCGTTTCCAGCCTGCCGTGGTGGCACCTTGTCTCGTCCGAGGTGGCGATCGGCGGACGGGTGGGAGCCCGGGGATCCTTTGAGTTTATTCTCCTCTTTCGTAGAGAGAAAGAGGAGATGGCTGCGGAGTTGCTGGGGTTGCGGGACCTGCTCTACGCCTATTCCAGCCTGGGTGAAGAATATGAACTCGAGGTTGGCATTCGAAACGGCGCGGCGACCACGGTTCTTCAGAATGGTCTCGACCTGCTTGACCAGATCGCCGTCAGCGCCCAGGGGGATGTGATCGGGATTTCGACCTCATCCGCCCTTCTTCGCCGAAGCTTCCAGTTGCTCTCCGGCGAGACTCTCTCTCCGGGCTTTACCGGGACACCCGGCTACGAGCAATTGCAGAGCAAGATGAAGAAGCGTATTGGCAAGAAGCCTGCCGCCGGGAAGGAAACTGCGCGTTTCGAGTTTATTTTTCAACCTCGCGGAGTTCTGAAGGATGTGGTGATCCTCGACGTGATCGAGGAGTACCACTATCTCGCCAGCTTTACGCCCGATGGGACGGAATCGAGCTCGCGCACTGTCCTCAGCGAGGCCATCGCCAATCCGTTGAGTAAGGCGGTTGCCGGTCAGCCCTCGGCTGAGGGACTCGCCGCCGGGATCTCAGCCGACGCAGTCTCCTACAGCGCCACATCGGGGACAGATCCGGCCGGAGTCTATGAGTTCTGCATGGAGCTGCTTGTCAACATTACAGGGAATGCGGAATCAGCTGAGAGGTTTGAGCGTGAGCAGGCCAGGCTCGGTATTCGCCTGCGGCGCGAGATTCTCCAGAACCTCACCGGGCGTCGGGTGACCGCGGTCTTTCCTCCCTCGGCGGGCGCTCGACCTTCACGCGTGTTTCTTTTCGAGGTCAAGGATGCTGACAGGGCCTCCAGTGCGATCGCTGGAGCCGTCGAGGCTCTTGCCGGGCCGCTGAGGGAGTGGAACCTGGAGCTTGGCAGCAAGACTGAAGAGGGAGCCAGGGAAGGCGTTCATGTTTTCAGCTCGGGCTTGCTGGGATTCGATATCGCCTTTGGAGTGCGCGGGAACTTCCTGGCGCTGGCCACATCAAGGGAGGCTTTCAGGAAGGTTGCCGCCGCCCTCGAGGAGAAGTCAGCATCCCTGGCTGATGCCGGAGGTCTCGACTGGCTGCCGAAGTCGGATCTTGCGATCGACAGCTTCTACAAGGGCGTGGGCTCGGGACTCTCCGACCCCGGCGACTGGCTGCTGAAGATCGGCGGCTTGCTTGGCACCCTGCTTCCGGATTCCAGGGAGCCGGCTATTTTAAAGCCGTTCCTGATCTCCTTGCCTCGCCTGGAGAGCGCGCTGCGTTCCCTGGATGTCTTCAGCGACAGCTCTGGATATTCTCTGCGTGATGGGCGTGTTTTTTTCAGCACAGCCTCCAGCAAATTGCGCCCTGTCGCCGGCTTTTAAGCCTTCCCTGGCGGTATAAATCTCCCAACGTTCTTGAGCCTTTGGGGAGCGTCCTGCATACTGATTGCAGTGACCAGCGGCTTGGAATAAGTGGCTGGTAGATTCACCGGCGCGCCCGATCTTCGGGGGGAGCTCTTCAGGTCATGTTAGAGTGCCAGGCTTGTAAAAGCTGGAACGAGGATGGAGCGGCCTTTTGTACCCAGTGCGGCCAGTCGGTCGGCGGAGGCAAGAGGCGCTGGGGGCTGCGTCACACGCTGGTTCTCATCGCAGGGCTGGCGGGAATCCAGGCGGCGGTTTTCTTTTATTTTTTCCAGCAGCCTGTCGAGCCTGGTGTGCCGCAGGGGCAGGGACAGCCGCGCTCCGTCGCCGTGATGAAGCCGGCGGTTGAGGGAGAGACTCCTGCGCC
>DODI01000352.1:0-8217 GCA_003509045.1 Planctomycetota bacterium
CTGTCAAGGTGCTCAAGACACTCGGCCTCAGCGGACTGCCGGTCGCATCGCTCGCCAAGGAGCGCCGCAGCAAGAGAACCACCGAGCGCGTATTTCTCCCCGGCCGCAGAAACCCGCTCGCCCTCGCGCAGGACACCTCCGAGTCCCTCTACCTGCAGCGCATCAGGGATGAAGCGCATCGCTTCGCCATCGGCTACCACCGCGAACTGCGCAGGAAAGATGCCATGAAAACCGGGCTCGAGGATGTCCCCGGAATCGGCAAGAAGCGCCAGCAGGCCCTGCTCGACAGGTTCCGCACCCTCAAGAAGATCCGCGCCGCGAGCACGGATGAGCTCAGCGAGGTCATCGGAGAAAACCTGGCCCGGCGCCTGCAGGATGCCCTCAAAAAAAGGCCCGCGAAGAAAATCTGAGACCGGTCGCGCGCCCAGGATAATACCTAAGTTACTTATATTAAATACCTTAGGGGCAGCCTGCCAATGGCTGGTCGGTTGGCGCCTCCGGCGATAGGGTGATAAGCTTCTTTGTCGGATCGGCTTCCTCTGGCTGCAAGGGGCAGGGGTCGATCAAACCGCAGGTCTGGCGCGCCGCGCAAGGGTGCCAGCGAAGAGAAAACCGGAAGGAAATCTCAATGAGTTCATTCAATAGGACTCCCCGGCCCAAGCTCGGGGAAATCCTGATCGATATGGGACTGGTCACCGAAGAGCAGGTCCAGCAGGCTCTCGGGGTACAGGAAACAACCAAGGAAACCCTCGGCTCAATCATGGTCGACATGGGCTGCCTGAGCGACAGCGACTTCACCAGGACCCTGGTGATGGAATACCAGCTGCCCTACATCATCCTGGAAAACTACGAGCTCGATGAGGAGCTGGCCTCCCTGCTGTCAGCCGAATTTCTCCACAGCCACAAGCTGCTGCCCTTCGACCGCATCGGAGACACGCTGCTGTGCGCGGTAACCGAGGTGCCGAGAGAAGAGATCCTCGAGGAAATAACCCGACAGACCGGCTGCAAGCCGGGTCTCTACGCAGCGTCCCTGAGCGAGGTCAACCGCTACCTGTCACACCTGGCTCCGCTCAAGCAGCAGGCCCCGGCCGAGGCCGTCGACCAGAGCTGAGCCCAGCTGCCAGCGGAACACCCCGTCCAGGATAACAGCCCGACACCTTGACTTGGTGCGCAGTCATCCTACAATCCTCTTTCCTCACCCAAGGATGAAGGAAAAAGGACATGATCCGGAAAGCGGACTCCGGCCCCGCCCAGACACCCATGATGCAGCAATACCTCCTCGCGAAGGAGAGGTATGCCGAGGAGATCCTGTTCTTCCGCATGGGTGACTTCTACGAGATGTTCTTCGAGGACGCCCATATTGCCTCGGACCTCCTCGGAATCGCCCTCACCTCCAGGTCAAAGGACAAGAACGCGATCCCCATGGCGGGAATCCCCGTCAAGGCCCTCGACTCTTATCTTCCGAAGCTCCTGCGCGCCGGAAAGAAGGTCGCCATCTGCGAGCAGGTACAGGACCCCCGGGAGGCCAAGGGCCTCGTGGAGAGGGAGGTCGTGCGCGTCATCACCCCCGGCACCATCACCGATGAAAAGATCATCGGTGAAAAATCGAACAACTACCTCGCGGCGCTCTGCCTCGCATCCTCGACGGCGACAAAAAAGAAAAAGCCCATCGAAACCTACGGACTCGCCTGGATGGATGTGACCACCGGTGAGTTCCTGATCTGGGAGTCCGGCAACCTCGCCAGCATCGCCACCCAGCTCGAGCGTCTCGCGCCGGCGGAATGCCTTCTACCAGAGAGCATCTCCTTCAATCTCGAACACCATCCGGCCTTCGGAGAGCTGGTCAGGGACTACCTCGTGACCCCTTTCTCCGACCCCGCCTTCGACAGGAAAACCGCCCATCGAAGCCTCGTCGAACATTTCAGGACCAAGACGCTCGATGGCTTCGGCTGCGAGCACCTGGACCTCGCGGTCCAGGCCGGAGGTGGCCTGCTGAGCTATGTCCAGGAGACCCAGAAGGTCGCGTTGAAGCACCTCAACACCATCCGAGCCTACCAGGAGACCCGCGTGGTCCCCATCGATCGAACCACCCGCCGCGCGCTCGAGCTGACCAGCACGCAACGTGATGGCGAAAAGAAGGGAACCCTGCTCGGCTCCTTCGACCGAACGGCCACGGCGGCCGGTGGCAGGAAGCTGAAAGCCTGGATTCTCGAACCCCTGACCGGCGTCGAGGAGATCGTCCAGCGCCAGGAGGGTGTCGCGGGACTAGTAGATGACCAGCAGGTCCGCGAGCAGGGAATCGACCTGCTCAAGCAGGTACACGACCTTGAGCGAATCTGCACCCGGATCAGCTACGGCAGCGCCAACGCCAGGGACCTGGTGGCCCTGGGCCACACCCTGGAGATCGTACCGCGGGTACAGGAGCTGCTCGCTCCCCTGGACGCGGCAATCATCGCCGGCATCAGCGAGCGCATGCCGGCCCTGCCCGAGCTCCGCATCCGACTGGAGGAGACCCTCCGGGACGAGCCTCCCCTCCAGCTCAGGGAAGGCGGCATGATCAGGGAAGGGTACAGCGAGGAGCTCGATGAGTTGCGGGTGGTGAGCACCGAGGGCAGCCAGTGGTTCGCCCGCTACCAGCAGAAAGAGATCGACCGCACCTCGATCCCCAACCTGAAGATCGGCTACAACAAGGTCTTCGGCTACTACCTCGAGGTCACCAACTCGCACAAGAACAACGTCCCCGAGGAGTACATCCGCAAGCAGACCCTGAAAAACTGCGAGCGCTACATCACTCCCGCGCTCAAGGAATACGAGAACAAGGTTCTCCACGCCAGGGAGCGGGCCATCGATCTCGAATACAAGATCTTCACCTCCCTGCGGGATGAGGTCGGGAACGAGATTCCGCGGCTGCAGCAGGCCGCCGAGGCTCTCGCCGAGCTCGACGTGCTCGTCACCTTCGCCTCCCTGGCGGCGGAGCGCGGCTACATCCGGCCCGTGGTGAACAACGGTACCCGGCTGCTGATCGAGGAGGGCCGCCATCCTGTAGTCGAACGGGTAGCGACGACCGAACCCTTTATCGCCAACTCGGTCGACCTCGATGACGAGAACAACATCATGATCATCACCGGGCCAAACATGGCCGGCAAGTCCACCTACATTCGCCAGGTGGCTCTCCTGACCCTGTTGGCCCAGACCGGCAGCTTCATCCCGGCTGAGAAGGCCGAGATCGGCGTCATCGACCGGCTCTTCACCCGGGTCGGCGCGAGCGACGACCTGACCCGGGGGCAATCGACCTTCATGGTCGAGATGAACGAGACAGCCAATATCCTGAACAACGCCACCGCCCGCAGCCTGATCATACTCGACGAAGTGGGACGGGGAACGAGCACCTTCGACGGAGTCAGCCTGGCCTGGGCCATCACCGAATACATCGCCGACAGGATCGAGGCGAGAACGCTCTTCGCGACGCACTACCACGAGCTGACCGAGCTCACCCGCGCCTACCCGGGCGCGCGGAATTTCAACTTCGCCGTCAAGGAGTGGAACGAGGACATCATCTTCCTGCGCAAGATTGTCGAGGGCGGCGCCGACAAGAGCTACGGAATCCACGTGGCAAGGCTGGCGGGCATTCCAGTTGAGGTGATCGATCGCGCCAAGGAGGTTCTCGGAAATCTCGAGCAGCAATCCCTGGACATTGATGACCGCCCCGCCCTGGCACGCAGCACCGCGAAGCCTAAAGACGGAGAAGGGAGAAAGGCCGCGTCGATCCAGCTCGATTTCTTCCAGAGTATCAACGATGAGATCTACCGCGAGCTCAAGAACCTTGATCTCGACGCAATGACTCCACTGGAGGCGCTGAAGCTGCTCGCAGAGCTGAAGGACAAGGTCCTCTGAGGGTACGCGGCAGGATCACTTGCGGCCCTGAGCTCCCATCCTGTACTCGAACTGAAGTCTCACGACCTCGCGGATGACCCGCTCCGCGTCCCAGCGGCGCTCGGGGTTGATCTCCAGCATTCCCTCAACAAGGCTCGCGAACCCCTCGGGGAACCTGCCCAGCTCACTCGGCGGCAGACGCACCGGGGTCTTGCGATAGGCCGCCAGGAGGCCCTTGCCCTTGAGAGCCGGGAAAACAGTCTCCCCGCAGACCATCTCGTAGGCAATCAGCCCGAGAGAAAATATATCGGAGCGGGGCCCGCCACGCTGGCCTTCGCCTCGCTCGGGAGCGAGGTAGCGAGGGGTGCCGAGGGCCGGAAGATGCCCTACCGGGTAGCCGCGCTCCTCGTCCGTGATGCGAAACGAGATGCCGAAATCAGCGATCTTGACGTTAGCCTCGCCCTGCTCCGCCCCCAGGTCACCGAGGATCTTGTACCAGTTGCCATCCCGGCCAAACCAGCTCTTCAGTACGCCGGTGACCTCCCGCCGGGGAACCTCCCGCCGGGCAAGCTCACGGTAAATGCGAAGAATATCCTGGTACATCTCACGGGCAAGGTCGGCCTGGTAGACGTTGCCGGCAAGGTGGGCGCCCTCGAGATAGCATTCCACCGCCCTGGAGTATTCCCTGCAGCCGCAATAATGGGTGGCCCGCAGCTGGTAGAGTCCCGGCGACTCCGGCACCGGCACGTCCTGCAGCAAGCCTGAGAGCTTCCTGTGCAGCTGGCCTCGATCTGGAAGCGCGATCCTCTCGGCCATGTATTGCTGGAAGGCCATGTTGGTAAACCTGTACCAGGTCCGGCTCTCCTCGGTGAAAAAGCCCTCAGCCAGCAGCTGGCGCACGACAAAGTAGAGCGAGGTCTCATCGAGATCATGCAGACGAGCCAGCGTATCGAAGAAGAAGCTATGCCCGATGAAGGCTGCGTACTCAAGCACCCTCCTCTCGACCCTTCCGGCCTGGCGATATTTTTCATACAGATTCTTGCCCTCCTCCAACTCGAGCTCGCGGAAATCGGGGCGATAGGAAACCGTCTTCGAGCCCGTATTGACGACAAGGATACCGCGCTCAAAGAAGCTCCTCAGCAGGTCGAGCATTCTCGCGATATTCCCCTCGCTCAGGCGATAGAGATCGGTCGAAAGCTCGCTCCCTCTCAGGTAGCCCCGGAACAGGGCCTGCAGGTAACGCTGGATCTGATAGCCGGTAAGCGGCCTGAGATAGAGCTGCTTGAGAACCTTCTCGAGGGAGGGCAGCAGCGCCTTGACCGAATCGTTCTTGCGGATCTCCTCGGGCTCGATGCTGGCGATGATCGTGACCTGCAGGCTCTCCATCTTCGAGGCCAGGTGCGACAGCAGCTGCCCGGCCAGGGGCGAGGCCCTGCCAAGCTCAAGAACCCTCAGGATGGTCGGCTGCCCGTCCCGCTCGAAGCGGGCCTTGAGCTCTTCAACCATCTCGCGCAGGGTCGCGCGGGAAGCGGAGATCTCCGGACTAAATTGCTCGTAGAGCAGGGGAAGGCCCTCGATCCTCGAGCAATCGAGTTCCAGAAACCTCAGTCTGCCCTCGGCGTCGGCAGAGCGAGCGGTCGCCCTCTTCTGCCGCAGCAGAAACTCGCTGATCAGGCGGCCCTTGCCGGTCCCGGCCTCTCCCTCGACGACGACGAAGAAACCGTGGCCAGCAGTCTTCATCCTGTCGAGATAGTGCTCGAGGAAACGCTCCTCGGACGGCCTCGAAAAATAAGGCGGGTCATCGAGAATTGCCTCGGAGGGGCCCTCCTGCTTACCAACCCTCTTTTCAATCTCACGCCAGAGTCCGGGATCGGATGTTTTTGGCTCCACCGCGGTCTCCACCGTTGGAACCTCCTCCGTCTCGAACTCGAGTATCCCGTCTCCCTCCAGGGGAGTGCGTTCATCTGATGCCGCCCCGGGAGACTCCGCGCTATGCAGGAGAATGTTCGCCGGCTTGATGTCACTGTGCACCACCCCCTGCTGATGCGCGGCGGAAAGCCCGCAGGCCACCTGCCGCAGGATCTCGAGAATCTCACCCGGCTCCATCAAGCCGCGCTTCAGCACCTGGTAGAGGCTCTGACCCCTGACGTTCTCCATGGAGATGAAGTGCTGCTCTTCCTCAACGCCGTGGTCGTAGATCCTGATGACGTTGGGATGGTCAATCTCGCGCGCCAGCACCGCCTCCCGATGATGGAAATACTCGAGGAAGGCTTCCCGGCGGCCGATGTTCTGCCGGATGAACTTGACGGCGACCTCATCTCCGCTCTCGAGGTCGCGGGCGCGGTAGACCGCCCCCATGCCGCCCTGGCCGAGCTTTTCTTCCAACTCAAATCTCCCGACCTTCCTCGGGAGGATCTCCGGAAGAGAGCTGATGTCATATCCCCCCCCCACGGCAGGGCTGCCCTCACGGGCAAGCGTCCGGCTCAGCGGCTCGGTGGCAAGCGAAGCGTTTGTCCCGTCCTGTTCTCCGGCGATTGAGAACTCCACCACCGCCGTACCGATACAGATCTGGTCCCCGCTTCGAAGCTGCGCTTCCTTGAGCAGGGGTCGCCCATTGAGGAGGGTTCCATTCGTGCTGCCCATGTCAGAGAGCACGAAGGTGCCGCCGCGTTCCTCAATCAGTATGTGACAGCGAGAGACACCCTTGGACTCTACCTTGAAATCAGCTTCGTCGTCTCTTCCGAGAACAACCTTGGAGCTGAAGGAAAAATCCTCCTGGGAGCCGTCTGCTTTCCTCCATATAACCTGGGCCATAACTCCAATTTTATGGAGTAGATTCCCCGGAGGACAGTTTTTCAGGGAAATGGCGTCGAGCTTCTTCAGCGATGACGCAACCCAGGCTGACCGCTGAGACGGGTCCGCGCCGGGCAATACTGTAATCTTCCTGGCTGAGCGCCGTCTGCAGGCTGCCTGGAAGGGTTCCGTCAGCCCAGCCCTCAAGGTCACGGATGGACAGGGCATGGCTGGAGAGCTTGCCGAAAAGCTCACGGGCAAAAATTAATTCCTCCTCCCCGAAGGAAATGGAGTTGGATGTCCCCTGCCCCGGCTTTTTATCGGATGTTGCCATGTCGTTTCTCCTGGTTCGAATTTCCGCCCATCCCGAGCGAAAATCACTCAAAAACAGCCTCAAATAGCGTATTTCACGCCATCCGCAGCTTTCTGCGAAAAGAGGCCGGGCCGCCGGCACGTACCGGAACCGGAGAATATTATCATCCCCCGGAAGAACTGACGAACGGGAGGCGCTCCTCTGCGACCAGCGGATCGTCAACCGGCTCCCCGCAGGCGTAGTCGCGACAGATATAAAGAAGCGGGTTCTCGCCCTTATGTCCCTTCCCCTCCAGCAATGGAAGGCTCGAGACCCGCTCCTCTGAAGGCGGATTCGTGCTGGCCGCGATCACCCTTGAGGGCAGAAAACCCGAGTAAATCTTCTCAAATAATTTTGCCGCCGCAGAGCTCTCAAGATCGCCGACAACCGCCAATTCAACGGGTGGGTGCAATAGGAAGTCCAGGGCAATGAGGGTTGAGCCAAAGCCCATGGGAGCCCGCGGCAAGGCGGCCGAGACATCAAGAAGAACGGCCCGGGCCCTCTCGCCATAAGCCGGGACCCCGGCGAGCTTCTCAAGCCGCAGCAGGTTCAAGGCCATCACCCCGACCGGTGAAGGAACCGCGCCATCGAAGGGATCCTTTCGGCGGGTCAGAACTAGCTCGTGATCAGCCGAGGTAAAGTAGAGACCGGCCTCCTGCTCATCCGAAAAACGGTCCAGGACGATGTCGGCAAGCCGGCGCGCCTCCTCCAGGTAGCCAACGTCGAACCCTGTCTCATAGAGGTCAATCAGCGCCTCGATGAAGAAGGCGTTGTCGTCAAGAAAGCCGAGGACGCGGCTCTGCCCATCTTTACGCACCCTCAACAGGCGCTCCCCATCGCGCATCGAATCAAGAACCAGGCGGGCGGCCCGCTCGGCGGCTTCCCGGTAGCGCGGCTCACCCAGGACCTGCGCGCCCCTGGAAAAAGCCGAGATCATCATGCCATTCCAGGCCGTCAAGACCTTCTCGTCGCGGAAGGGAGCTGGACGCTTCTCGCGCGCCGCATAGAGTTTCCCGCGTGCCGCCTCGATCCTTGCACGCGCGGCAGAGGGGTCGATCTTCAGCCTGCCGGCCACCTCTTCGAGCTTCCCGGTGATGTGAGGAATACTGGAGGCCTCTTCAAAATTCCCTTCGGCTGTGACGTTAAAATACTCACAGAAGAGCCGGGCATCCTCGGCGCCAAGCACCTCCTCCACCTCC
>DODI01000113.1:0-3515 GCA_003509045.1 Planctomycetota bacterium
CAGGGCTGCTCGATCGATGGTTGTATTCGCCCCAATCTCCACATCATCTTCAATGACAACAGTGCCTACCTGCTGGATCTTCCGGTGAACGACTGGTTCAGCAGGAGCTCCGGTATTCTCCTGGGCAAAGCCGTATCCATCCGCGCCAATGACCGCTCCGCTGTGAACGATGACACGGTTGGCTATGGAGCAATCATGGTAGACATGGACTCCGGGATAGATAATGCAGTCCTCGCCAATAGATGAGCCGGGTCCAATGGTCGCTCCAGGGAAAATTTCGGTGCGGGCGCCGATGCTGGCGCCATCGCCGATCCATGCTCCCGGGCCGACCCCGACGCCTTCCCCCGTTGTCGCCCCTTCTCCAATAAAGGCGGCGCTGGACACAGTCTCGAATATTCGTTTCCTCTCATGGAAGAGCTCCAGGGTCACAGCCCAGGCGACGACTGGTTGATCGACGCGAATGACGTTCAGGGCGTCGGGAGTCTCCTGCTCTGTGGAGACAATCACGCAGCCGGCTTCGGTTGTGTCGAGCTCCGCCGCGAGCCTGGGGTTGTCCAGGAAGCTGAGGTCGCCGGGTCCCGCCCTGGCAATCGATGACAGGGAGCCGATGGAGTAATCGGGATCTCCGTCAAGGCTTCCATTGACCAGCTCGGCCAGTACGCTGAGTTTGTGCTGTTTGCTCATAACAGGATCAGTTTACAGGTCGCCGGGGAAGAGGAAAAGAAGAAGGAGGAACCTTGTTGCCGCGGCGAAAAAGGCTCAGGGTTGTCAAACCGGATGAGTTTCGATGTATATTAACACTACAGCCAGCCTCACATTTCAAGGCACCAGCCATGTCCGCCGAAAAGAGTCCAAGGATGTACGATTCGATGGCCCAGGCTTTTCACCTTATTGGAAAGCACGAGGAGGCCGTTGATGCGCAGGAGATGGCGATACATTTTCTCGGAGATGAAGACGGGACTCTCCGGGAAGAGATGTCGCAGCGATTGCTTAAGTACACCGAGGCGGCCGAGGGAAATGCGGCCAGTCGGTCTCCGATGTCGCGGGTAGAGAGCAACTGATGCTCGCAGTCGTGACCCTGGCGGGCCTGTTCAGCTTTTCCGGGCAGGGGGACCCTGTGGGCACCCAGGCCCTGATTCGTGCCGGGGATTACGAAGCCGCAATCTCGACTCTTGAGAAGACGCTCAAGGCCGGGAGGGAGGGGAGGGAGCACGAGGGAGCGGCCCTTACTCTCGCTGAGTGTTATCTCTCAATGGGACTTTTTACGAGGGCTGGCGAAGCTCTCGAGCTGCTCGCTCCCAGGGGCAGGGAGTCTTCTCGTTGCAGCTATGTCCTGGCGGAAGTCCTCGCCTCCAGGGGCGAGACCGCTGAGGCGGAAAAGGTTCTGGCCGCCTTGCCGGGGAAAGAAGATTTTCCCGGGGCGACCTTCCGGCTTTCCGTTCTTGCGTTTGAACGGGGCGATTACAAGAAAGCTGAGGAGCTCCTTGCCGCTTTGGCAGAAACGGGGAGCCTGGATTATTACGGTGAAATTTATCGCGCAAGATCATTGCTTGCTCTCGGCAGGGCCACCGAGGCCTCGGTGGCTCTCGCCTCGCTGGGTAAGAACCATGCGACCCCGGAGGTTCGCTACCTGGCCGGGAGGTCCTTCCTGCTTCTTCGGAAGCCAAGGCTGGCGGCCGAACAGTTTCGCCTCGCCCTTGCCGCAAATAGCGATTATCTGGAGGCCGCATTCTCACTCGCCAGGAGCCTCGGTCAGGAAGGGGATAAGGCGGGCGCGGCGGCGGCCATGAAAAAATTCAAAGCTCTACAGCAAGTGGAGAAAACCCGTACACGGAAGGCAAACCTGTTATCGCAAAGATGCAGGCGAGAGCCCGGCGATGCGGCTGCCTGGCTCGATGCGGGAGAATTTTACCTTTCCACAGGGGATACTGACCAGGCGGTGAGTCACTCCTGGCAGGCCCTTGTGATGGATCCGGGATCCGTCCGGGGAAGGTTGCTGCTTGCAAGGGCCCTGCGAAATGCAGGCGCCTATGCCCAGTCGGCCCTTCACTATCGAAAGGCGATCACCCAGTCGCCGGGTAATCAACCAGCTGTTTCAGAGCTCAGGGAATTAATACGGAAGCATGCCCGGAAGTAACTTGTCCATATTGATTCCCGGACGGTGCCTGGCGGCTTTGACCCTTTGCGGGTTTTTGGCGGCCTGCTCCCGCCAGGAGCCTGCGGCGGGCCCGAAAGGGATCCGTTTCGTCGATGTCGCGATTGGGCGGGGGCTGAACAAGGTCCTGGTTTCCGGAGGGCCCGAGAAGTTGGTGATTGTCGAGAATATCGGGACCGGGGTCGGGGTGCTCGATGCGGACGGCGACGGGAGGCTGGACCTGTTCTTTTCTAATGCCGGAACCCTCGTAGACGGCCGGATTGTCCAGGGCCCGGGAGTGGCCCTTTTCAGGCAGGATTCCGCAGGGACTTTTCAGGAACTCACGAGCCAGCTGGGGATTGAATTCAATGGCTGGGGAACTGGGGTTGCTGTAGGGGATTACGATAACGATGGAGACCCGGACCTGTTTCTCTCCTGCTGGGGGCCTGATCGATTGTGGGAAAACAGGCAGGGGAGGTTTTTTGAGGTGAGCTCCAGGGCCGGCGTCGATCACCCGGGCCTCAGCACCAGTGCCGTCTTCCTCGATTACGACCTGGATGGGAGGCTCGATCTCTACGTGGCCTGCTATGTCGAGCTCGACCTGGCTGATCTCCCAAATTCGGGGGAGCCCTGTATTGAGGGGTCGGCCAGGGTGGCCTGCGGCCCGGATTTTTACGAGCCCGCATCTGACAGGCTCTATCACAACGAGGGAGCTGGGCATTTCAGGCTGGTCTCGGACGAAGCCGGGCTGGAGGCGGCCTCTGGAGGTTACGGCCTTGGCGTTGCAGTAGATGATTTTAATCGAGATGGGAGACCTGACATTTACGTCGCCAATGACACGACGGAGAATTTTCTGTGGATGAATGTGGCGGGTAAAGGCTTTGTCGATGAGGCGCTTTCCGCCGGCGCATCACTCGGGGCTGAGGGGCAAGGGCAGGCAGGGATGGGGGTCGCAATCGGCGATGTTGATGGTGATTGCCGAGCTGACATCTTCGTGACTAATTACTCCCAGGAACAAAACGCGCTCTATCGCTGTGTAGGCGACGCCGAATTTCGCGACGCCTCGGTAGGTTCAGGGTTTGGAAAAGAGTCTTTTATTTCACTTGGGTGGAGCACCTTTTTCGCGGACCTTGACAATGATTCAGATGACGATCTTTTTATCGCCAATGGGCATGTGCATCCCGATGCGGCCGACCTTAACTCCGCCCTGAGCTATCTCCAGCCATGCCTGTTTTATCTGAATGACGGCCAGGGCGATTTCCGTCTGGCTCCGTCCTCGGTCGGCCCTGGAGCCGTGGAGGCCCGGGCGCACCGAGGCGCCGCCCAGGGCGACATGGATGGAGATGGCGACATCGACATTGTCGTAACCGTCCAGGATGGA
>DODI01000358.1:0-3335 GCA_003509045.1 Planctomycetota bacterium
GTTGGCTCCCCGGGCATCGATATCTCCGTTGAAGATGTCGTGTACCTTAGGGTCTGTCTCGCCGTCGCCCTGCAGGGCAGGATTCAGGCTGCAGAAGTTATTGAGGGAGTGGGCATCGTCCTGGTCGATTCCGATGTTCGGCCGGGCCCGGGTGTAGCTCTTGGCTGAGCCGCGTCCCTGGTCACCGTAGGGTATGACGGCCTGGACTGCGTCCATGGCTCCTCGCAGGAAGATGAAGAGCAGCTTTTTTCCCGGCGGCAGATCGCCGGCGAGGGATTTCTGCAGAAAGGGCGCCATGCTGCCCATTCCAAGGGCTCCAAAGGTCAGGGCTCCCGCCTTCAGGAAGTGCCTCCGGTTGACTGATCGCGTGCTGATGTTCATGGTTAAACCTCACCTGGATAAAGGGCTGATTAGATTCTACTCTCTGGCTTCTTATTCGTCCTATTGTTTTTGAAATGGAGGCAGGCTCAGAAGGTAGCTGACCGCGTAACGCATACGATTTTCCGGGTTGTTGCCGTTGCCGTAGCTCGCTTTCGATAGTGTTTGGTGCGGCAGGAGCAGATCACCTCCAAAGAGCAGGAGGTTGAAGTAATTGACCACGGAGTCGTCATTCGTCAACCGCCAACGGTTGATGAGGTTGCGCGGGTTCCAGCTTCCCCTCGAGTCCCTGGGAGTTGGCGGGTTTGCCACACGATTGACGAATTTAAACCTCTCCAGCAGGCCTACGGTGTGCAACCAGTCGAAGCCCAGCTCGGATTCACCCGTAGGGTCGGAGAACTCGAACTGCTCCATCCCCGCCGTTTCGATGTCGCCTACCATGCCGACGAGATCCTGGCTGACGACATCGACATCCAGGGCTCGAAGGGTGCTGACGACGCTCTCAAAGGGGTCTTTGATCTTCGCTCGGTAGAATTTCAGGCTCAGGAATTCATCGGAAAAGAGGATGCTCCGCAGAACCGGCCTGATTTCCCCTCCGGAGGTCTGCCAGGCGGCAATCGCATCGAGGAGCATGTCAGACTCCTGGTATTCGAGCGAGGTGACGAGGCCATCTGCATCGGCATCAAGCGTTGTGAGAATTGTCGGCGGCCTTCCGTTTGGAAGGTCGGGAGTGGGCTCGGACCATTCCCCTGCGTCCAGGCGGCCATTGCCGTCGAGATCGACCGAGTCGAAGATGTCCTGGAGATCTTCGGGCATACTGTAGGTCTTGCTCAGCGCGGTGATATCGTCCGTAACCAGCAATTGGATAAGCTTGGTAGATATGAACTTGGCGCAGTCGCGGAGGCTGACGGTCACCTCGAGGACATTGTCGAATTCGCTCATGGCGGCGGCTGCGGTCTGGTCGGTGTCATTGGCCGGGATCTGAACGCTGAGCAGGGGAGAGACGGGGTTGCCGAGTGAATCCACTCCGCCATAGAGGGGGAGGAAGAGGTCCTTTCTCGCCCAGTCGTGTCCATCCTCGCTGGGGGGCGGTTGGCCGCGGCGTGGCCGTCCGGGATTTCCGAAGTGGAAGGCCCAGGTATAGTCTTCATCCGACCAGTAGCGGAGGTCGGGAAAGTTGAAAACATCCCCGCCATTCTCCCTGGTGTTGAGAGGGAAGTCCTGTCCCCCGGGGTTTCCGATGAAGAGCACATCGTTCGCATCGTAGAGAGAGCGAAGCTGCCAGCCTGCATTCCAGCCGGTGAAGACCTTCGCCAGTTCTTCGATGTCGCGCTGGGTATAGACGTGATCGACGCCGAGTGAAAAAAGCTCGAGGTATTCCCTCGCGTAGTTCTCGTTCGGCGCCGAAACCACGTTCTCATAGTTGTTCAGGTAGATCACCTGCGCGACGCTCTTGGCCGAGCCCTCGAGCAGGTCGGCGAAATTTCCGAAGGCGTTTCGGCGGAAATAGTCGTATTCGCGCTGCTCCATGGCCGCCGAGACGGCGCGCTGGTCCTGGACCCTGGCATATTTCCACCAGGCGATGTTGCGCTGGTCGATGAACTCCTCCAGCGTGACCTGGCCATCTGCCGTCATCCGGTTGAAGACGCCCCAGGGGGCGAGCCCCGGATGGTCTTGCTGGACGGTATTCCATTCGGCCTCGTCGATAAATTCCGAGCCGTCGCTGTCCATGGCGGTAAAGAGCTCTTCAGTCGCCCTGTTGGAGGTGCCGCCGCGTCCTCCCCGGCTGAAGAAGTTCTGCTGCAGGGTGCCGACCTCGGTGTGGAAGTGGTTGTTCCAGAAGACCGTGAGCTTGTGCAGGAGCTGCCAGCGGCTGTAGGCGGCATCGAGTATGAGCATGGCCTTGAGCCTCTCGATGATCTGGTTGCGGAACCGTCCCTCCGGGACCGAGCCGATCTCGAGCTGGGTGATCAGCTCCCGCAGCTCCGGCTCATCCACCGCCTGCGCGTAGTTGCCGGGGAAGCTCAGCTGCTCATCGATGTATTCCAGCAGGTCTCCCCTCGTCTGGATCCTGGTAAGAAGCTCCTCGGTTGCCCCGAAGGTGATCCTGTTGAGCACATGGGTGATCAGGGGCAGGTCGCTGCCGCAGAGGGCGTACGATTCGCAGGGGAGCGAACTCGCCGAGGTCTCGACTCCGCATTCAACAGGACCCGGAGATGCCGGGGGCGCTCCGCCCATGAAGAGATACCCGAGGATATGCACGCCATCTGTGAGGTCGATCGAGACATCTTTGTTGCTGTCCGCGGCGTTTTCGCATGGCGTCCCAGCTCCGCCCAGGAAGAGATAGTTGAAGATTCCCAGTGCATCGGAGACGTCAACGTTCCCGTCGATGTTGAAGTCACCCCTGCGGAACTGGACCTGGCGGAAGTACTGGTCGGCGTTTTCCGTTCCATTGCCGCCATCCTGGGCGCAGGCGGTCTGCCAGCAGAATGCGGCCAGCAACAGCGTGGCCGCCGCGGCCAGGCCTCCTGAACAAGCGGGCGGTGATCCCCGGGTCCCTGTCCAGCCGCAATGATCAAGCCTCGATCGATCAGTCATATGATCGTCCTTTCTCCCTGGCAATGACCGGCTGTAACTTGCCCCGGCTGCTGGTTTCGGATGGTTCTCCGAGCAGCCCCGGTCAGTGATGAGGGAAAACAAAAGAGTGTTGAAGGACGACAGGCCCCGGAATTGTTGTCCTACTCAAGTGAAACCCCGCCACGGGAGAAAGTCTCGTTTTTTTTCGGGAACGCCCGCTGAGGCGTGAATGATCAGCCGATTATTTTTTAGTGTACTGGCGCCTGGCGGGGTTCAAGATAGCAGGGGTGCTCTCGGGAGCATGTAAGCCTGTTGACTTTCGTCGGACCTGGATTCTTGCCTCCGCTTGCGTAGAGGCCTGGCTTGGGGCTTTGCGCCGC
>DODI01000358.1:3582-6056 GCA_003509045.1 Planctomycetota bacterium
GCTCTCAGGAGCATGTAAGCCGGTTGACTTTCGTCGGACCTGGCTGGATCCTTGCCTCCGCTTGCGTAGAAGCCTGGCTGGGGCTTTGCGCCGCCTGCCTCAAGGGGGACGCGCATGAAGGAAAAGATGTTCAAGCTGTCACCGCTGGCTGTTTTATTGGTTGTCTCGGCGGTCTTCACTGGCCGGAGAGACCTCGGCGCGGACGAGCTTTTTTACCGTGGAGATGTCGATCTCAATGGAGATGTAGATCTTTCAGATGCGGTCTATCTCTTCAACTATCTCTTCCTGGGCGGATCCGCTCCGGGCTGCGATGACGGAGCCGATGCCACCGATGATGGCGCGCTCGATCTTACGGATGGGATCTTCATCCTGAATTTTCTCTTCCTTGGAGGCAACGAGCTGCCGCCGCCTTCTCCTTTTACCACCTGCCCGGGCCCCGATCCCACCGAGGATGCCCTGGGCTGCGATGATGGGCGGGAGGCCGGTGATCATCCTCCGACGGCTGAGCTGCGCGTGATCTCCGCCTTTGCCCCGGGGGTACGCCAGCGAGGTCGCGCGCTGGTGGAGCGGAACGAGGCGGGGGAGTTTGTCGTCGCGGAGGGAACGGCGTTCGCTGTCATGGTCGAGGCCCGGCGAAACGAGCTTACCCGTACCCCCTTCGCTTTTGACGCCGCCGCGGGAGCCGATCCTTCGAGTCTTGCCGTGCGTTGCGACGCGGACCTGGGTGATTCCGCCGCGGGCGGAATAGCGGCCGGGACGAACCTGGCCTCCTGGTTCGCGACCGAGGTCGAGACCTGGAGCGATAGGATCTACCTGCTGGATCATATAACCATGCGGGTCGGCGGGGCAGCTCCCTGGAGTCCGGCTCCGGGGGTCTATCGGTTTACGGCGGTCGTGACCGATCAGTCCTGCTCCTCCTCGGCTGTAGTGGAGACCGTCCTTCGGGTCGAGTCATCGCGGGCTCCTGAGCTCTTCGCCTGGCTGGAAGATGGCGCCGCTGTTTCCGGTGCTGCCGCCCAGCACGAGGCCGGCAGCGGGAACGTCAGGGTGACGCCTGGTGAGAGCGCCTATCTCGTCATCGAGGCGGTCTCCAATCCACGCGGAGGCCCGGCTGTCGACGCGTCTTCGCTCAGCGTGCTGGCCGATCCTCCTTTCCCGGCGGGGGCGGACCTGTCTTCGAGGTTTATCCCCGTGGCAGGGCAGGCGGGCCGCTATTCGATGAGGCTGGTCGGATCCCGACTGCCGACGGTCGGCAACACCGAGCTCGAAATCAGCATTGGCACCGCCAGCAATAGCGTATCACGGACGATAAGCTACATTCTCGAGTCCCGGGTTGATTACGCCGAGGTGATCCAGCCTGTCTGGACGCGCAACTGTACGGGTTGCCACGAGGAGCCGGGTCCCGAAAGGGGACTCGTCCTGGTCGATCCTGATCCCGAGAGTACCCGGCGCAATATCGTTAATGTCTACGCGGCTGGACCCGAATTTGATTCCATCTCTCCACGCCATATCAGACCCTACCTGCCGGGAAGAAGTTACCTCTGGCGCAAGCTCAGGGGCACCCAGCTCGGCGGGGGGGCGCTGGGGGAGGGAGCGAGGATGCCGCTCAATGGCGGCTATCTCGGCGCTGCCGATATGCATCTCATCGAGAGCTGGATTCGCCAGGGAGCCAATTGAGCGCCGCCAGGCGCCAGCGAGGCTGAATATTGAAGGTAACAAGCGCCCTGATCGGGAACATACTGACCCGGACGACGGGCTACCTTGCGACTGTCAGTTCACATTCGGCGCAACCCTATCGAGGCTGCAGTCTCGGGCGTTCGCTGTGCGGAGTGGGCTGCTATGTGCGCCACAATCACTATCTCACCAGGGGTGAAGAATGGGGGACCTTTCTGGAGGCGAGGGAGAACGCGGGCGAGTCCTACCTGGAGAACTGTCAGGTGGAGAGCCGCTGGGCGAGGAAACACCGGGGGAACTTCTCAATTTTTCTCTCCAGCTCGACGGAACCTTTTGTTCCGCAGGAATCGCGCTGCGGAGTCACCCGCGCCCTGCTGAGCGCGATGGGAGAGGCTCCGCCTGATGTCCTCATCGTCCAGACCCATAGCCACCTCGTGCTGGATCATCTCGGCCAGCTCCAGGCGCTTGGGGAAAGATGCGTGCTTCGCGTGCAGGTCTCCATCGAGACCGACCGGGAAGAGCTTCCCGGCCTCCCCGCTCCCTTCAGCAGTATCGATTCCAGGTTCGAGGCGGCGCGCCGCCTCCGCGAGGCCGGCATTGAAACGGTGGTTACGGTCTCTCCCCTGTTGCCGATCCGGGATGAGGAGGTCTTTTTCGAACGCATAGCCGAGTGCGCTGATGCCGTGGTGCTTGATCATTTCATCGGAGGAGATGGAAGCCCCTCCGGCAGCCGTACCAGGCGGACCCCTCTGCCCGCGAAGATGGAGTCGCTTCATCCGGGCTCGACAGAACTTTCCTAT
>DODI01000576.1:0-3007 GCA_003509045.1 Planctomycetota bacterium
CGCTCATTGAATCCTCCCGGCGCCATACTCCCGGCAATATTTCATCCAGGCCTCGTCACCGACCGCGTCAGCCACGATGAAGATGTCCTTGTCGCCGCGGCCGGAAACGTTCACGACAACGATATTGTCCTCTGGAAGCGACCCGGCGTTCTTCACCACCCAGGCCAGGGCATGGGAGGATTCCAACGCCGCGATGATTCCCTCCTTGCGGGCAACCAACTGGAAGGCCTCGATGACCTCCTTGTCGGTTGCGGGCGCGAACTCCACCCGGCCGATGTCCCTGAGGTAGGCGTGCTGCGGTCCGATCCCGGCGTAGTCGAGCCCGGCTGAGATGCTGTGGGTCTTCTGGACCTGCCCATCCTCGTTCTGCAGGAAGTAGGACTTGTAGCCCTCGATGACTCCCGTCCTTCCGCCCTCGAAGCGACAGGCGTGCTCTCCGGGCTCGAGGCTGCGGCCGCCGGCCTCCACGCCGACGAGTCGAATCGACTGCTCGTCGAGAAACTCGTTCCAGAGCCCCAGGGCGTTGGAGCCGCCGCCCACGCAGGCTACCAGCACATCGGGAAGGCGGCCTTCTGCCTCCATGATCTGGGAGCGCACCTCGCGGCCGATCACCGACTGGAAATCCCTGACGATCATCGGGTAAGGATGCGGCCCGAGCGCCGAGCCCAGCAGGTAGTAGGTGTCAGCAACGTTCCAGGTCCAATCCTTGAGCGCAGCGTTGACGGCATCCTTCAGCGTCCGGGTACCCTCCTCCACCGCATTCACGGTGGCTCCGAGCTGGCGCATCCAGAACACGTTGGTGGCCTGCCGCCTGACATCCTCCGAGCCCATGTAGACCGTGCAGGGAAAACCGAAGCGCGCCGCCACAGTAGCCGTGGCAAGGCCGTGCTGGCCCGCGCCGGTCTCGCAGATGATCCGCTTCTTCTTCATTCGGGAGGCGAGCACCACCTGGCCGATGCAGTGGTTGATTTTGTGAGCGCCGGTGGCGCCCAGGCCCTCCTGCTTGAGATAGATCTTCGCTCCGCCAAGGTGCTCGCTGAGGTTCTTCGCGAAATACAGCGGCGTTGGCCGCCCGGAATAATTTTTCAGGAGATCCTCGACCTCGGCGACGAAGCCCTCCTCCTCCTTCCAGTGGCGGTAGGCCTCCTCTAACTCATCGAGCGCGGGGACCAGCATCTCGGGGACGTAGCGTCCTCCGTACTGTCCGTAGAAGCCCTGCTCATCAGGCAGCGGAACCTCGCCGCCGCCCTGCTCCTGGTTATCTTCGACCATGTCTTTTAGGAACCTGCAAATGAACCGCCCGCTGAAATCCTGCACGCCTTCAAAAAGCGCCTTTCGGGCATAGAGCAAGTTTAATGCAGACGAGGCCCTGTGAGAAGCCTGAGCACGACAGGATCCCGGGTTATCGGGATCTCTACAAACCTCTTGGAGACAGCAGGATGCGCCATTAACAGCGAAACTAAAACTAACCTCTTCTTTCTTGGTAGAAACACGCACGCTCTGGTATTCTCGGCCGTTTACACCTGAAAGAACGCTATTGAACGAGGTAATACCGTGTTGAAGCTAGCTGTCCTGGGGGGAGATGGAACCGGCCCCGAAGTCGTCGCCGAGGGACTCAAGGTCCTTGACGCGATCAGCAAGAAAAACGGCTTTGAGTACAGTACCGAGGAATTTGATTTCGGCGGTGAACGCTATCTGAAGACGGGCGAGGTTCTCCCCGAGGGCGCGGTTGAAACATTGAGCGGCTTCGACGCGATCTATCTCGGTGCCGTAGGGCATCCGGACGTCGCTCCGGGAATCCTCGAGAAGGGACTGCTGCTCGAGCTCCGCTTCCAGCTCCAGCAATACATCAACCTGCGCCCGGTCAAGCTCTACGAGGGAGTCGACTGCCCCCTGAAGGACAAGGGCCCGGAAGACATTGATTTCGTGATTGTGCGGGAGAATACAGAGGATCTCTACGTCGGATCCGGAGGCTTCGCCCACAAGAACACCGACATGGAGGTCGCCACCCAGCTCATGATCGCCACACGGGCGGGAGTCGAACGCTGCCTGCGCTACGCCTTCGAGCTGACCAGGGAACGTGACCAGGAAAAGCGGCTGACGCTCGTCGCCAAGACCAACGTGCTGACCTATGCCCACGACCTCTGGGACCGGGTCTTCAACGAGCTCAAGGAAGAATACAGCGACATCGAGACCGACTACAACCACGTCGATGCCTGCTGCATGTGGATGGTCAAGAACCCCGAGTACTACGATGTCATCGTCACCCCGAATATGTTCGGCGACATCATCACGGACCTGGGCGCCATGATCCAGGGCGGCATGGGTATCGCCGCCGGCGGCAACATCAACCCCGCCGGGGTCAGCATGTACGAGCCGATCGGCGGCTCGGCCCCCAAGTACACCGGGCAGAACGTGATCAATCCCCTCGCTGCGATCTGCGCCCTGGCGATGCTCCTGAAATACTCAGCCGGCCAGGAAGAGTCCGGTGAGCAGGTGGAGAAGGCCGTCATGAGCGTGGTGAAGAAGCTCGACAGCCTCTCCGCCGGCAAGATGGGGTACTCGACCAGCGAGGTCGGAGACCTGGTGGTCGACGCCCTAGGCGACTGAACCGGCCGGAAGGGCCGTGGAGTATTGCAGTGAACCCATTTCGCCAGGAAGTCCTGAACGTTCTAAGCCGCCATACCGGCCTGGATCCCGAGAGAATTGATACCGTCCTCGAGCGGCCTCCGAAGTCAGAGCTTGGGGACTTCGCCTTCCCCTGCTTCCAGCTGGCCAAGGAGCTCAAGAAGGCGCCGCCACAGATCGCCGAGGAGCTCGCGGAGAAGGTCGCGGGAGAGCTCGAGCTACTCACCGAGGCCCGCGCGCTCGGCCCCTACCTGAACCTCTTCGTCAACCGCCAGGAGTTCGCCAGGAGCGTGCTGCACGCGCCCAATGCCCTGGCCGACGATTTCGGCAACTCCAGCGAGGGCGAGGGCAAGGTCATCGCCCTCGATTTCTCCTCACC
>DODI01000239.1:0-3190 GCA_003509045.1 Planctomycetota bacterium
CTGGTCTGGCCGCCCATGCCGTAGAAATTATTCATGAAGCTGAAGATCACCGGCAGGCCGCCCTGGTAGGGCTCCGGCCAGAGGTTCCAGAGCTGCCCCATGGTGGCGAAATTCATCGCCTCCCAGACGGGTCCGCAGCCGCTGGAGGCATCGCCGATATTGGCCACGGCGATTCCGCTATCGCGCTGCAGGCGCATGAACATGGAGGAGCCGACGGCGATATCCGCGCTTCCGCCGACAATGGCGTTGTTGGGATAGGTACCAAAGGGCAGGAAGAAGGCGTGCATCGAGCCGCCAAGGCCGCGGTTGAAGCCCGTGGCCCGTCCGAAAATTTCAGCCAGCAGCCCGAAGAGGAGAAACTCCTCTCCCTTTTCCTTCTGGTCTTCGCTGGCCTCGCCTTCGAGGGCCTTCCAGATCTCCCCATCGAGAGAGCCCTCGATGATCTCCCCGAGCTCATCTCCGGAGAGCTTGTGGATCGCGCTCAGGCCCTTGGCGAGAAATTCTCCATGGCTGCGATGGCTTCCGAAGATATGATCAGTCGCTCCCAGCAGGAAGGACTGTCCAACGGCGGCAGCCTCCTGCCCGATCGAGAGGTGGGCGGGCCCCTTGTGGTCGTACTCGAGACCCTGGTAGCTGCCCATCTTCTTCACCTGATCGAGCATCGTTTCGAATTCACGGATGATGACCATGTCCCTGTACATCAGGAGAGCTTCTTCGTTGCTTATCTTTCCATCGGCGATCTCTCCAGCTAGGTTTCCGGAATAGGAATTAGCGACGATTTTCCCGATGTCGGTTGTCGAAGAGCGACGAACCTCTTCGGGATTTACTATCAGGTGCTTGACCATCTCGAGTTTGTTCTTTTCTATTGAGCCGGATTTTTAGCAAACGGGTGAGTCTATTAGAGTGCCGGGTAAAAGACAAGTCCGGTCGTTTCGGAAGAAGGTCAGCGCTCCCGCGGCTGGAGCGTCTGGGGCTCCACCCGCTGCCCATTTGCGTAGAGCAGTCTTCCCGGCATTTCCTCCGCAGTTTCCTCGCCTCCAATAGCCCTTAGATTGACGCTGATGGAGTCGATCTTCTTCTCTCCAATGCGGGCGAGAATCTCGGGAACGGAAATGGAAAGCGTTTTCGTGCGAGGCCATTTAATGAGCCCGGCTTCCTCTTTGAAGCAATCGAACGGCAGGTAGGTAGAGTTGATTCGCAGGTCGCCCTGGACGCCGGCCAGGGGCTTTGGGAAGGAGATCTCCAGCTTCAGGCCGTCGGGACGCTCAACATATCTCGTCTCGACCTGTCCATCTCTGAGGAAGAAGTCCTGGATGGGAGGGTAGACCGCCCTCGCGAGAAAGGGAGTCTGTCCGAGGAACAGGAGGATCGAGAAGGGAAAGGCCACCCAGGCCAGGGGATGGATGTTTCCCCCTCCGCGCCCGCGCTGTTTTTCAACGAGTTGCCAGAGCAGGGAGGCGGCCAGGGTCATGGCTGAGGAGATACCCAGGTCTTTGAAGGAGGCGCCATCGACAAGCCCGGCCAGCCACAGGCAGCTCACCACGAGCCCGGCAAAGCCCAGAAGGCAGAGTGCGGCCAGGGGCACGATATTGGCGGGCAGGTTTTTCGGGGCTACAGGGACGGGAGCCTGTGGTTCGGATGGAGAATCGATCATGCCCGCATTCTAACTCTTGCGGGCGCGAAGGAGAAAGACCTCCTGGGAAGGAGCCTGTCTCAGTCCGAGAGCCACTTCATCTGCCAGCGGCCTTCGACCGCCTCATCTTCGAGGTGACTTTTCGCCAGGAAGTTTCTCCCGTCGATGCGCTCTTCGCTGAGCACCTTGCCGACAAGGTAGAACTGGAAGCTGTCATCACGCCCCCTGATCACGATCTCGTCGTTGCCCTTGGTTATCTTTCCATACATGGGAGTCAGGGCGCTCTGATCCTTCGAGGCGACGCCTCCCGTTGAGTAGCTGCGTACTCCCTTGATCTCGACCACCTCGGCATCCTCCTGCTTGGCCCACTCGATTTTCAGATCGACATGATGGTAGGCGGCTTGGTTGGATTCGAAGTATTTATCCATCGACTCGCGCGTTCGGCTGTCGAGGGCTTCGAAAGAGAGCTTCCAGGTTCCCTCACGCAGGGAGCTACCGCTGCAACCGGAGACCAGGGCGCTGAGAACGAGGACGGCTGCTGTGATGTGTATGTATTTCATTAGATTCCTCCACAGATTCTATTATCGGGAACCGTTCGCGTAAAACTGGAGTTTTCCTGCATCGTCTTCCTATGAATTAAGTTCCTCTAACGGGGGTATTTCGCGAAAAAACACCTATTACCGGTGCTTCGGAGATGAAGGGGTTTCAATTCGAGCGAAAATGTGAGTTGGCGGGCTTTCTTTGATTTCTTGCACAGGCTTCGAGTGGGTGCGAGAATCCGCCCGCCGGATTGAATTTTCACGGTAGCCGAGGCGCAAATGACAGATCTTCAAAAACGAATGGAGCTGGCTCTCGAGGCGGCAAGGAAAGCCGGTGAGCTGACGCTTGAATATTTCCAGAAGGGAATCGAGGTCGAGTTCAAGGCAGACCAGAGCCCTGTTACCGAGGCCGATAGAAATTCCGAGGCCCTGCTGATCGAGTTGCTCTCGAATGAGTTTCCCAAGGATGCGTTTCTTGGCGAGGAATCCGGAGAGAGACCCGGCAGCTCGGGATACCGGTGGGTGCTCGATCCGATTGATGGAACGAGGTCATTTGTACAGGGGGTGCCGCTCTACGGCGTCCTGGTGGGGCTGGAAGATCCGGCTGGCGAGGCCATTCTTGGGGTTGTCAACATGCCCGGTCTCGATGAGACGCTGGTGGCTGCCGTTGGGGAGGGCTGCTATCACAACGGGTCGCGTACCGATGGCTCACGGGCGAACGTCTCCACGGTCTCCGAGCTCTCGAGCGCCTGCGTGACCTATACCGGCTTTGAGACCTTTCGCCAGTCAGATTCTCTCGGAGTTCACAGCCTGCTCGGTGACCAGGTAAAGGTCCTGCGCGGCTGGGGAGATTGCTATGGCCACCTGCTTGTTGCCACGGGCCGGGCCGAGGTCATGCTCGACCCCGTTCTGAGCCGCTGGGACATTGTGCCGCTGAAGCCCATCGTCGAGGAGGCCGGGGGGGTCTTCACCGATTGGCAGGGCCGCGGCGGCAGCGGCGGCAGCAGCGGCATCAGCA
>DODI01000484.1:0-10085 GCA_003509045.1 Planctomycetota bacterium
GAGTGTCGCCGACGCCGTACTCACCGCTCTGACCTTGCCCGAGGATCTGGTCGTACACGAGCTGACCTTCCGGCCCATGGTCGAGAACAACTTCTGAGGCCTCACTCCTGTTCGAAGCTTCGCAGGGCATCCATGTCGACCTCGATGCCGAGGCCGGGCTTGCGCGGGATCGACAGCTTGCCATCGACAAGCTCGATCTCGTCCTTGACGAGCTCCTTCCTCAGCAGGGAATCGGTGAGCTCGGCCGGGAGGAATTCAAAGAAGGGGCAGTGAGGAGTCACCGTGGCGAGGTGGGCGCTGGCGGCGATGCTGATGCCCGTCTTCCAGCAGTGGGGGATGATCCTGCGTCCGCGTTCGGCCGCCAGGTCACAGACCCGCAGAGCTTCTGTCAGGCCGCCGACGCGGCCAACGTCGGGCTGGGCTATGTCGACCTTGCCGATGTCCATCAGGTCGATGAATTCGAAGCGGGTGTTCTGCCATTCGCCCGCGGCGACAGGCACCGGTGATTCATCGTGCAACCTGGCGTAGCCGGCGAGGTCATCGATCTGCAGGGGCGTCTCGATGAAGTAGATGTCGAGGTCTCTCCAGTCCTTGAGGGTGTTGAGAGCGCGCTCGACATCGTTCCATGCGTATTGGACGTCGACCATGAGGACGAAGTCCGGGCCAACGGCCTCGCGGCAGGCGGCGACGACCTCGGTGACTTTTTCATCGGGTTCGTCCATGCCGCTGTGGTTGTAGGGGCCGCTGAGGGTCACCTCCAGCTTGGCGGCGGTGAATCCGAGCTCCTTCGCATGCAGCACCCAGGAGACCAGTGACTCCTTGTATTCCGTGTAGCTCTCGCCATTGGGCTGAAGAGATGCGTAGGGATGGATGCTGTCGCGGGCCTCTTTCCCGGTGAGCTCCCAGCACGGAACCCCGGCCGCCTTGCCCTTGATGTCCCAGAGGGCCATGTCGATCGCTCCCATGGCGCAGATGAGAGCTCCGCGGCGGCCGTTCATGCAGCTGCCGGTGTAGAGCTTTTCCCACAGGCGCTCATTGTCGAGGGGATCCTCTCCGAGGAGCATCTCCGTCAGGCCCATGCCCATGGTGTGGGTGCTGGGAGCTTCGATGCAGGCGCGGGCGATCCAGGGGTTGACGTCGCTCTCGCCGACCCCGGTTATTCCCTCGTCGGTATGCACGAAGACGACGATGTCATCCTGGGCCGAGGAGGTTGCGTCTTTGCGAACATCGGGCACGAGGAGGACGTGACAATCGACACCGGTTATTTTCATCGCTGGTTTCCTGGAGGTTTTGAGTACTCCTTTTTTAAGCGGGAGTGGGCTCGAGGGCAAGAGGGGGGCTTGGCGGTTGCAAATCGGACCTCGGCGTCGGACACTATCTGCAGAGGCAAAGATAAATAACGTTCGCATTCCCTGAACCGAAGGGGCTTCGGCATGAAATTTACGGTATTCCCGGTTTTCCTGTTCATCTCACTCGGCGCGGCCGCTCTGCTTCAGTCCGCGGATTGGCCGACCTACCGCCATGACAACAGCCGCAGCGGCATGACGGCTGAAAAGCTTGTCGCTGAAAAGCTCGAGCTCAAGTGGGTTCACCGGGCGGCCCTGGCGCCGCGGCCGGCCTGGGCCGGACCGGCGAAGTGGGATGCCTACGCCGGAATTCGCGGACTGCGGTCGATGCGCAATTACGATCCGGCCTTCCACGTCATCGTCGTCGATGGCTCGGTCTATTACGGTTCATCCGCTGACCATGGAGTGCACAGCCTGGATGCGAAGACGGGCAAGGAGAACTGGGTCTTTTTCACCGATGGCCCGGTGCGGATCGCCCCGAGCTGGGATGCGAAGCGGCTCTATTTCGGCTCCGACGATGGTTACGCCTATTGTCTCCGGGAGCGCAATGGTTCCCTCGTGTGGCGGCAGCGGCCGGAATCACCTGGCCGGCTGATTCTCAACAACGGGAATTTCATTCCTTTCTGGCCCTGCCGAACGGGTGTCCTGGTGGACAGGGGGATGGCCTATTTCGGCAACTCCCTCCTGCCCTGGAAGGATTCCTATATCTGCGCGGTCGATGCTCGAACGGGTAAGCCGGGCGCGAAGGCCGGCTTCCTGAAGAAATACCCGGGGTTGACTCTCGAGGGAGCCCTGCTGGCTTCCTCTACCCGCTTGATCGCTCCCCAGGGCCGGGTTGCGCCCCTGCTCTTCGCGCGCGGCGATGGAGCCCGCCTCGGTTCGCTCGAGGGGGGCGGAGGCTGCTTTGTCCTGCTGACGGATGACTCCAGGGTGCTGCACGGGCCGGGCAACAAGACCGGCTGGATCACCGGCAGCGACTCGAAGAGTCGCGGGAAGATCGCCACCTTCAAGAACGGCAACGAGATGATCATTTCCGGCGATACGGCCTATATGCTGAGCGATCACGCGCTGGCGGCGATGGATCGAAAAAACAAGAAGGGCAAGTGGAGAACCGCGGGCAAGTATTCGCTGACCATGATCCTTGCCGGCGATACGGTTTTCGCCGGGGGAATAGACGAGGTGGCCGCTTTCCGTACAAGCGACGGCGAGCAGATCTGGACGGGCGCGGTAGAAGGCGGTGTTTATGGCCTTGCGGTAGCCGATGGGGCTCTCTTTGTCAGTACGGACCAGGGCAGGATCGCCTGCTTCAGGCCGGGCAAGGGGAAGCCAGCCAGGGGGGAAACGGCCGGGAAGAAGGAAGAGCTCGCGGTGCTCGACGCCCCCGCGTTCAAGAGTCCGGGGCTTGTCGGTCGCTGGCTGCTGCAGTCCGGCGCGGTCAAGGGACGCAAGGTATTCGATCTCGCCGGGAAGCAGCACGCCGCGGCGCAGGGGAATCCCCAGCTGGTGAAGTTAGGTGAACACCAGGGGATGAATTTCGAAGGACAGATTTCCAGCCTGAGAATTGCCGATGATCACAAGAATGCGAACCTGCCCGTGAAGGCGATTTCGGCGGAGGCCTGGGTCCGGATAGACCAGGCGGCTCCCTGGGGTTGTATCATTGGCGCCTTCCAGGACAACGGCAGCTACGAGAAGGGATGGATCCTGGGCTATGTAGGCTCGAAGTTTTCTCTCGCGATCCAGGGAACCGGCGGCGCGTCGGCGATGACCTACATGACGGCCGATCGGGATTTCAGGGCCGGGCAGTGGTATCACGTCGCCGGTACCTACGATGGCGCCGAGATGAGGCTCTATGTCGATGGCAAGCTCGCGGCCGCCGGAAAAACCCAGAGCGGCCCCATCGATTACCCCCCGTCGGCGTTTTACGAGATGGCGGCCTACCATGACAAAGATGAGTATTTCAGGTTGAGAGGCGCGCTGAACGAGGTCCGGGTCTATAACCGCGCTCTCTCTGCCGCTGAATGCGTCGAGCACAGCCGATCGAAAAAACTCAAGGGCGGAGGCTCTGGTGGCATCGCGGTCCCCGTCGAACAGTTGCTCACCCTGAAGGCGGGTCCTTTTCTGCATTTCACCTCTCTGGACACCGCCGTGGTGAATTGGGAGACGGCCGAGGCATCTAGGACGGCGGTTCTTTTCGGGCCAAAGGGTGGGGAGCAGGAGAGACTCGAGCGTTCCGGCGCGCGCAAGGAGCACGAGCTCGAGTTCACAGGGCTCGTCCGCAACAGGCTCTATACCTACAGGATCGTGACAGGAGTTGAGGGTAAGGAGCTCAGCACGGCAGAGTACGAATGCGATAATTTTTTCAATCTTACGCTGCCGTCGACGCGAGCCGGGCTGGATCCGTATTCCGGAGAAAAAGACTCGAGCGTGGCGGCCGACGCCGCCCAGCGAATTCTCGATGAGACAGGAATTGATCGGGGGATCTGCCTTGTGCTTGCAAGTGGAGACGGACGTCTCGCCTGGGAGCTCGCCGCGCGCAGCCGTCTGCAGGTGGTCGGGGTCGATACCGATGAGAAGGCTGTGGATAAGGCTCGGAGGCTGGCCTACAAGGCGGGCGTCTATGGTGTCAGGCTGAAGTATTACAAGGTCGATTCCCTCTCGAAGCTGCCTTTTACAGGGCACTTTGCCAACCTGGTCGTCTCGGCAGGGATGCTCGAGAAAGGACGCTGCGAGGGCAGCGCGAGTGAGCTGTTCAGGATACTGAGGCCCGCTGGCGGCATCGCCTACCTGGGACAGCCGGCCGAGCTGAAGCCGACCCTGACAAAGACCCGGCTGGCCTCCTGGTTGAAGCGGGGCGCAGTGGAGTTCAAGTCCATCGAACGCGACGGCTCCTGGGCGGTCGTCCGGCGCGGTCCCCTGGAGGGGGCGGGCTCCTGGTCGCATCAATACGGCCAGGCGGACAACTCGGCCTTCGGCGGTGAGGAGCTCGCGGGCGCGGGAGGCATCAAGGATCTCGATGTCCAGTGGATCGGCCGCCCGGGCCCCAGGGCGCAGCCGGATCGCAACGGCAGGAAGCCCTCGCCTCTCTCGACCAATGGGCGTCTCTTTGTCCAGGGTCTGCACAGGATCATCGGCCTGGATTCCTACAATGGCTCGATTCTCTGGAGCTGGGAGATCCCAACCATGATGCGCTTCAATATGCCGCGCGATTGCAGCAATTGGTGCGCTGACGGAGACAACGTCTTCGTCGCGATGGGTGGGCGTTGCTGGCGCATTGATGCGAAGACCGGAGCTCTCAGCAAGAGCTACAGGGTCCGCCCGGGAAACATCAAGGAATGGGAGTACGATTGGAGCTACCTCGCCCGGGAGGGCGACAAGGTCATCGGCAGCGGCGTCAAGAAGGGCACGGCCTTCACGAACTTCTGGGGAGGGTCCGGGGCAGGCTGGTACGATGCCAAGAGCGGTCCGGTGACGCACAAGGTCTGCAGCGAGAATCTCTTCGCTCTCTATGAAAAGTCCGGGTTGCTGAAGTGGGAATATTCGAAGGGAGTCATCCTCAACCCGACGATCACCGTGAGCGGCGGCCGGGTCTATTTTGTCGAGAACCGCAACGCCGGGGTCAAGAAGGCGGGTGACCGGCGGGTAGGCTCGTCTTCGCTCTGGACAGACCAGTACCTCGTCGCCCTCGACTCCGATTCCGGCAAGGTTGTATGGGAGAAGCCTATCGACACGGCCAATGGGGATGTCGTCTTCTACCTCGCCAGCGGCGACGGCAAGGTGGTGCTGGTCGCGTCCGGGGGCAAGAAGTACCACACCGATGTCTTTGATTCGAAAAGCGGCAAGGCGCTCTGGAAGGACAGCTTCAGCTGGGGGCAGGATCATCATGGCGGGCACATGGCGCGCCCGGCGATCGTCAATGGCGAGGTCTACGTTCGGCCGCGCGCCTATGACCTGGCGACCGGTAAGGTGCTCAAAAAGAGCCTCCCTGGGGGAGGCTGTGGAACCTATGCCGCCACCACGGGAGCCTTTATCTTCCGCTCGGGAAACGTGACCATGTGGGATCGGTCAAATGGCAAGGTGACGAGTTGGAGCAGGCTGCGTCCGGACTGCTGGCTGTCGACAATCCCGGCCGGCGGGATGCTGCTTTCTCCCGAGGGCGGCGGGGGCTGCAGCTGCGGCTCCTGGCTGGAGACCTCGATCGGTTTCATTCCCGTGGCTCGAAAGTGAGCAGTCTAGGTCCCGGGGTCCGCGCCTTTGCCCATCTTCCTGAGGTCGCTTTCTCTGATGTTCCTGTAGATGAAGCCGATGACGAAGCTCACCAGGCTCAGGAAGAGTCCCATCATGAAGAGAATGCTCCAGGTGAATCCCGACGCCGAACCGGAGTCGACACTCTTTCCTCACATGACGCATTGCGCCCGGGCGATAGCCGGGGAGAGGAAGAGCGCTAGCCAGGACAGGGAGATGAGATAAAGCCGTTTCATAGGCTGAGAGTATAGCCCTCAGCGGCCGGCCGTTAACAGCTTCACGCCGGAAATTGGGCGATCCTTGTTCAGACAGCCGGCTTGCCGTAGCATTTGGGGCTTGCCAGATATCACGCGACCTATCAAGAAGACCGGCCCTGGATCGATTTCTGTCCTGATTCCGCTGGTGCTCCTGCAATATGCCGCAGGGGGAGGCTTCTACCCGTTCCTCGGACCCTATCTCGAGAATGCCAAGGGCTTCGAGGTCAGGGACCTCAGCCTGCTGGCCCTTGGGGCCGGCGTCGTGAATTGTGTGATGCCCTTTGTCTGGGGGGCTCTGGCCGATCGTGTCATAGCGGTCAATCGTCTCATCTGCCTGTTGCACCTGTCGGCGGCATTTTCCCTGCTGATCTTTTCACAGGGAGCGGGCCTGGTCATGCTGACGGGCCTCTTCGCCCTTTACGCGGCCCAGCAGCAGCCGACCAATTCGCTCTCCAACGCGCTCTGTTATCACAACCTGGATGACCCCCCGAGGCAATTCGGTCCGCTCAGGCTCTGGGGCTCGATCGGCTGGGCCTTGCCTTCGGTCCCCATCGCTTTCTGGCTCCTCGATGAAGGCGAGCGCTCGCTTCATTTCATCATCTACCTGACCTTCGGGCTCCATCTCGCCCTGGCCCTTCTCTATCCATTTCTTCCCCACACCCCGCCGGCGGGCCGCAAGGAGGGGGCCGGGAGCTTTTTCACCGACCTGAAAATCCTGTTCAGGGCGCGCGGTTTCGCGATGCTCCTGCTGGTCACCTTCCTGGTGCAGGCGGGCTTCGCGATCATGTTCTATCTCTCGCCGCTGGCACTCGGACGGTCGCTGGTCGATTCTGATATTCGCCTGGGTTGGCTGGGTCCGATTCAGACCGCCGGGGTGATTCTCGAGATCCCTCTCTTCCTGCTGCTGCCGAGGCTTCTGGCTCGTCTTGGTTACAGGAAGGTGCTTGGCCTGGGGATTGCGGCCTCGCTGGTGCGGCACCTGGTCTTTGCGACCTCGACCAGCCCGCTGGCGCTGGCGCTGGCGAGCCAGCTGATCGCTCCCTGCGTGGTCTTTTTCCTCATCGGAGTGAGCCTGGCCATCAACTCGATCGCCGGGCGGGAGGTTCGCGCCACCTCCCAGACGCTGCTTGCCCTGGCGGGCTCCGGTTTCGGATCGGTCCTGGGGCTGGCCTCCAGCAGCCTGCTTGCTTCAGGAGACTCGGTGAAGAGCTCATTCTTCTTCGCGTGCGGCTGCAGCCTGCTGTCGTTGCTGTTGCTGCTGGGCGTCCGTTTTCCCGCGCCGCCAGCCAGGGAGGAATCCTGAGGCTATTCGTCGAGCGCGTCTTCGCCCGCCTCCACCTCCGGCTCGGGCTTCTTTTCGCCAAGGGTCGACATGTATTCCTTGAACTGCTTTTCAAGGGCGTTGAATCCGCCGCCGCCTTCCACCTTGATGTACTCGGCCAGGGAATCGTTGCCGATCTTTCCCAGGTAGTAAGCGCTGAGGAAGCGGACGAAGTCTTCCTTGTAGATCTCGTCGTTGTAGTGCATGAAGAAGTGGCAGAGCGCTCCCGCGAGGCAGTAGTTGAGACCCCGGTTCACCTTGTGGAACTGGTCATTGTCGATGTGGGCGAAGGCCTGGAGGCTCCAGTCCTTGCTGCCGCCCAGGAACCTCTTGGCAATATTCATGCGGTTGCCGCCGGTCTCGAAGCCCGGGACCCAGCGCCCCTCGATTTTTTTCCAGGTCTCGATATAGACGGCGATGCCCTCGACGACCCAGTTGTTCCCGCGGCTGCCGCTGCTTCGGGTGGCCTTGGTCTCGGCGAAGAGCTGGTGGGCGACCTCGTGGTAGAAGGTGCGGTAGGTCTCCTCCTCGTTGTCAGACCAGTAGAAGCGGGACTTGCGGTCGCTGCCGGAGTAGAAGCCGGCCGATTCTCTCAGCAGCTTGTCATTGCCCTTCTCCTGCTTGACGTGCAGGAGATAGCCGTTGCGGCTGGGAAATAGAATGACCTGGTGCATCTTCTTGACCTCGGGGCGATTGAAGAGCAGCTTGGCTCCAGCGATCTGGTCGTAGTACCCGATGAAGGTCCTGAAGAACTGGGTATAGAAATCTTCGAGCTTCAGGGCGAACTCCCAGGCTCTGGTCCGTCCCATGTTGGTCAGAACCTCGAAGTGCTCACTCTGCACGGAATAGGGCGCGTACTCGTTGCGGGTTCGGATCGATTTTTCGCGTTCGGTTGGGATCCATTTGCCCTTGTAGGGGCGGAGCCCCGAGTCGAAGTCTTTCTTCTTCTTCTTTTCGAACCACCCCTCCTTCGACAGGAAGTACTTCTTGCGCTTGGCGTACTCCCAGGTGCTGATCCACTCCTTGGTCTTCGTGTCTTTCTTGTAGCCCAGGATCTTGCGGGCCTTGGAATCGTCCGGACTGATCTCGAGGACGTGGGAGATCATGTCGAAGGACCTGGTAAAGAGGCCGACCTTCATGCAGCCGGTGGCCAGCTTGACCAGCTCCACGCCCTGCTTTTTGTCTGCTGATTTGAGCCGAGCGAGCAGGGACTTGCCGTTCTTCTCGTTTTTCCCCGAGTCGCTTTCCTCCTCGGCTTTTTCCACCTTCTCCCTCATGTCCTGGAGCTTGGGGTAGTCGGGATTGATTCCCTTGATCTTATCTACGACCGCGCCGGCATCCTTCTTGAGACCCTGGAGCGCGGCCCAGTTCGCCACCCTGAGGAGGTCACGGCAGTACTGGTCCTGGATCTTCCGGGTGCGTTTTCTGAGGGCCGCCTCGATCTGCTCGTCACGGCTGAGGCGGGTCTTCGAGGACCGTTTTCTCTGGCCGTTGGCTATGGCGGGAACAAGCAGGACGGCGGCCAGGATGAGCGAAAGGAATGCCATGGGCCTGCCGCCGGTAGGTTTTCTGTAATTCACGGTTTTCTCCGGAGGGGCCGGTCCTGGTACCGGCTCTACTTCTTTGACTTGTCTTTCTTCACCCGCGCGAACTTCTTGAGGAAGCCGGCGACATCTTTATTGAACCGCTTCGATTCTTCGCAGAAGGGCATGCAGGATGAGAAGGAGTACACCAGGCAGATCCCGCGATAGTACTTGGCGATCCCCTTAGAGTCCTCGATGCTGTTGTAGAGGCTCGACTTGCCGGTGATCACCAGGGTCGGGATTCTAAGGGCCGGCTTCTGTTCCTTGAAGAGGTCAAAGTCCGGAATGGCGACGCTCCCCATCACGTGGTTCTTGACCGGGTAGAGCATGCTGATGACATAGTCGCGTTCATCGTGAAAGAAGAGGCTCCAGGAGCGCCGGTCGATGCAGCCGCCCTCGCCTTCCCACTTGGTGATCTCGTTCTCGCGCTGATAGCTGTCGAGGTTGCTCTCGCCGGTCTGTGAGTTGAATCTCCGGGTCAGCCCGAAATAATGCATCTCGGTGTCTTTCTTTCCCTTGCCCTGCTTTTCAAAGCGGTCGGTCGCCCGGGCGTATTCCTTGACCCCGGACAGCGGCGCTACCAGCAGGATCCCGGCCACCGACCTGGGGTATTTCTTCGCGTAGCGCATGGCGATCCAGCTGTTCATGCCGCAGGCCATGATCGCGAAGCGCTCTTCGTTGGTCTGCTTACGCAGATCCTCGAAGGCGTCAACCAACTGGTCGATCGGGTAGTAAGGTATGTTCTTGGCGCTGACGGTGCGAAGATTCTTGAAGCTTCTCACCGGGGGCAGCTTGATGTAGTGGAGCTTATGACGCTGCTCGAGTCCGGAGAGAAACGGCAGCATGATGTTTTCGCTGTAGCCGTAGGGGGGGATGATCAGGATCGGGACCCCGATTCCCGAGCCGCGCTCCGATGATTCGAGCGTGACTCCGCCGAGGATCGACACGGTCCTTCTCTTCTTGAGCTTGTGGCCGAGGTCTTCGGCGGCCTTCTTGGCGTCTTCATCCGTCTCGCCGAGCTTGTAGTCCGGGTCGTTTTTCGCCGTCTCCCACCAGGACAGCCAGTATTCCGCCTTGGGGCCGCGGTAGGCCTGGGTCAGCTCATTGAGTGAGCTCTCGAGGAAGGTCTTGACTACCGGGTCATCCTCTTTCTGAAAGCGCTTGACGAGGGCGTCGACGGCCTCGGGTTTCTTGTGGACCCGCAGGCTGTGGACCACGACCCGGCGAACCGTGGGGTCCTTGTCATCGAGGGCATCGTAGAGGTGCTTGTAGAAGATCGGGTCATCCATCTTGGCGAGGGCGACGGCCATGCCCTGGCGAACCGCGCGGTCCTTGT
>DODI01000063.1:0-11301 GCA_003509045.1 Planctomycetota bacterium
GAATGCTGCGGGTCTTGAGCCTGCGGCAGGGTGTATTTAGCCCCCTGACATCTTCCTAATATGTTTTAAAGCTCTTCCCGCTCATCATCCGCGCTGGAAGCTCTCCGAGCATGAATCGCCGCGAAAAACGCCGGCCCCCTGAGGCTGGCGTTAAAACCCGGCGCCGAGGCCAGCTCGACGTTCAGCTTCCGTTCGCCGCACAAGAGGCTCCAGTAGCTCAAGACCTGCTCGGGATAACCCTCGATACTCCAGATGCTGCCCTCTATGCCCAGAAGATCTTTCCGGCCGGACTCCGGATCGCCAAATCCGAAGCCCACTCTGAAACTGACCGCTGCCAGCAGCAAGGCGGCGTGCAGCGCAGAACGACCGACTATCACGCGACAGATAAAGAGTAGCCTCTCCATCTCGTTGGCCGTCATTTCCACGCCGGGAAACAGCTCCTGGAGCGCGGCCGATACGGCGCTGGAGCCTGGGGCAAAGCTCGCCAGGGCCGAGACCTGCGGCCCCTCGGGACACTCTTCGCCCCCGCAACCAGAATAACTGGCAAGCAGGCGGCCAAAGAGCTCGTCCCCTAGATACTCCCGGCCCAAGCCCTGGAATTGCTGCCGAAAGGCGTTCCCTCCTGACAAGGCATTGGTTTGAATCGGGTAGCTCTCCATGATATCGAATCGCGACTTCGTCGCCTCGAGCGAGATGCTGCCAATCTCGTAATTTATAAAATAATGGGTCCGTGTCTGCCCGGCCCCCGGCTCATCGTTCCCCTTGAGATGGACCGGCTCGTACCGCTCTCCTTCAGCGCTGACGATACCCTCGGGACGCACCGCGTACGGCTCCGCCAGGGCGAAATTGCACCCCGTCCCGTTGATAAAGAGGCCGACCTGGGAGTACTTTCTACGCCTCCTCGGAGCGAGAAAGTAATGCAGGGCCATAATCCCATCGTTGGCAACGGTTACCGGCCGGCTCCAACCGAGAAGCTTCTCAAAGGCGCTGGCAAACAGTCCGCAAAGATCCCGGCCCTTGAGCTCGGCCGTGAAGGCTCCCTGCTCTTTCGTCATCAGGGTTGTCCGTGCGGTAAGCCCCCCGAGCAAGCTCTCATCAGTTCGTTCGCTGGCTCCAGCGAAACCCCAGCTCAGCAGAATATTGGCGCAGCCCGCGAGAGCCTGGAGATTGTCTTTAAACTGATCGTAGACCGCCTGGGCGATCTTCTCGATCATGGAAAAGCCACCGGCCGTATCGCCGGAGTTTGGAGTGGCACGGGTGTTGGCTTTTGCAAAACTCTCAAGGTCTTCGCCTCGCAACTCCTCGCCGGCGGGACCGAGGCCGACCACCTCGCCGCTCTCGACCCGCAGCAGGAGAGACACCATCTTGCTGCCTCCCACCGAGATGCTGAGACAATAGTCGCTGCGCAAAGGACCCTCGCCGCGAGGCCAGGGGACGCCGCTCCAGAGCATCGGCGGCTCCTCGGCGGGATCATCCATCAAGGCGGCCATGCGCATGGCATCGGCCCGAAGCGCTTCGAGAACGACAGGGTCCGCAAGGTCAAAGAGTACACGCTCCTCCTGCAGTTCACCGCACAACCCTGCGACCCGGGGAGAGACTCCCTGCGCGCAGATGAATTTTCCACTGTCGTCGTTATTCATGAAACCTCGTTAAAAATCCGGCTACGAGTATAACAAGTGCGAGAGCCCTCGACACTTATTCGCAAGATCCTTGCAGATAGTGTGTGGATGCCGGTGGTGACTTGGTGAATATTGATGTCTTGAAGGATTGACCTACGGGCATTGAGAACATGAAAAAATACCGGATCGGAATTATCGGCCGAAGCGGCAGAGGCGATTACGGCCACGGGCTCGACGAGGTCTGGAGGAACGTCCCGGAGGCTAAGCTTGTCGGCATCGCGGATGAAAATCCAGCAGGCCTGAAGGCGAGAGCTGACCGCCTCGGCATCAAGGCGCGCTACGGCGACTATAGGAAGATGCTGGCGGCCGAGACCCCTGACATCGTCAGCGTTGCCCCTCGCTGGCCTGACTGTCACCACGACATGGTACTTGCCTGCGCGGAGCATGGGACGAGTGTTTTTCTCGAAAAACCGATGTGCCGGACCCTCGCCGAGGCGGACTCCATGATCCAGGCCTGCGAGGAAAAACACGTCAAGCTCGCCATCGCTCACCAGACCCGCTACAGCCCCAGGATCAAGACGGTCCAGGAGCTCATCAAGGATGGGAAAATCGGCCGACTGCTCGAGCTCCGGGGGCGAGGCAAGGAAGATCGCCGGGGCGGCGGAGAAGATCTCTGGGTACTTGGAACCCATGTTTTTGACCTTATGCGAATCTTTGGCGGTGAAGCCCGGAGTTGCTTTGCAAAAGTAACGCAGGACGGGAGGCCGGTAGGACCGGGAGATGTAAAAGAAGGCAATGAAGGCATCGGCCCCCTTGCCGGCGATGGCATCGAGGCCTCCTTCGAAATGGCGGCGGGCTGCACCGCCTTCTTCTCGAGCCATCGCAACATGGCTGGGCGGCCCTCGCGCTTTGGACTGACCCTCCTTGGGTCAAAGGGAGTGATCACGATACACACGGGCTACCTGCCGGATGTCCACATCCTCGAGGACCCTTCCTGGGAGCCGGGCCGGACCGGCTCAGGATGGAAGCCTGTCTCCAGCGCGGGAATTAACAAGGCTGAGCCTCTCAAGAATACCGACCGGCTGGCCAGGGGCAATGGGAACGTCGCGATCGTCACAGACCTGATAGAATCGATCGAGAAGGACCGACAGCCCCTCGGAAGCATATACCATGCGCGCGGCGCGACAGAGATGGTCGCGGCCGTTTTTGAATCGCACCGCCTCCGGGGACCTGTCACGCTACCCTTGAAAAACCGCGCCAACCCGCTGCTCTCGCTGCCAAGGCGAAGATGAACCCAAACCAAAGGACTGAACATGGGAATCCCCATCTGTGTCTTCTGCGCATCGAGCAATAACGCCAGCCCCCGATATCTCGAGGTCGCGAGGACACTTGGAGGACTGATGGTCGAGAGAGGGCATACACTGATCTACGGCGGCGGGTCGGTTGGCCTGATGGGCGAGCTGGCGAGAGAGGTACAGCAGGGCGGCGGACGCGTTGTGGGGGTCATCCCGGAACGGCTGAGCACGGAGGAGATCGCCTTCGAGGCTGCGGAGGAGCTCCTGGTTACAGCCGACATGGCTGAACGCAAAAACATCATGATCGAGCGGGCCGAGGCTTTTATCTGTCTGCCGGGCGCCTTTGGGACGCTGGACGAGATGCTGGAGATCATCACCCTGAAGCAGCTCGACTATCACGACAAGCCCATCGTCCTGGTCAACACCGATGGCTTCTATGACACGCTGCTGGAATTCTTCCGCCGACTGGAAGAGGAGCGCCTGATCTACAAGGAATGCCTGGAGCTTTACGAGACCGTATCCGATGTCGAGTCAGCCCTCGATCTGCTCGAAGCGGGACCCGGGAGCACGCCGGGAGCTGATCGTGGTGGGAGCTGAATCGATAGCAGAGTTCTTCGACGCCTACAAGGGCGAGCTTGCAGGTCTTACCGCCGCCGCCTGCTGGGCCCTCACCAGCCTCATCTTCAGCCGCGTCCCGGCTCCCGCCGGCGCGATCGCGCTGTTCAAAAACAGCGTAAGCTGCGGATTCCTGCTCCTGACCCTGCTCCTGCTATCAGGAGAATCCGGCGCCTTCGACTTTGTATACGAGGCCGACCTGGCGACCTGGCTCTATCTTGGAGGAAGCGCCCTGAGCGGCCTGGTTATTGGAGATACCTGCTATTTCAGAAGCCTGCAGATCCTCGGACCCCGTAGAACCCTGGTGGTGACAACGCTGGTGCCGCCCATCGGCGCCCTCTGCGGATGGCTCCTGCTGAGCGAGACCCTCTCCTGGCTCGCCTGGGCAGGCATTGGCCTGACCGTCGGGGGTGTCATCTGGGTCATCCGGGAAAAGTCTGACCAGGATGAATCCCAGGGACATTTCCCCGGCTCAACCGCGGCCGGTGTGAAATTCGGACTGCTTGCCTGTGCCGGCCAGGCCCTCGCCGCGGCCCTTGCCAAGGGCCCGATGAGAGATGGACTTGGCGCCCTGGAAGCGACCCTTCTCCGGATGGTCCTTGCTGTTTTTATCGGGACGCTGGCAGCCGCGGCCGCCGGGAAGCTCCCAACGTGGACAGCCAAGCTCCGAGCCCGCGAGACATGGCTCCCTCTCATTCCTGCCAGCTTTTTTGGCACCTACCTCGGGGTGTGGCTCTGCATGTACGCCTACGAACACACCAAGATCGGGGTCGCGACCACCATGCATTCGACCAGCCCGATCTTTATCATCCCGCTCGCCTTTCTAGTCCTCCGGCAAAGAACCTCAGCACGGGCGATCCTGGGCGCGGCCATCGCGGTCGCCGGCATCTTCCTGCTCTTCCAGAGCGAGAACTGAGACGGCCCCGCCTGGCTGCAGTCCATACGCCCGGGATGATAAATAAAACTGCGGGTAGGGTAGATTACCGGATAAAAACCCGCTGCCGACCCCGCCCGAACTTCCGGCGACGCCAATCTTCCTGCGAATGAGGCTTGCCCGAAGAGCAAGGGCATTGGATGATCTCCCCTATTGAAAACAAGATCCCCCGCTCCCCGAGCGGGCCTGTGAGGATGATTCGGCGGGGACACAACTAATAGCGAGGTAACGGTGAGAGACGTCCCGCTGCTGGATTTAAAAAGACTCGATCCGGAGCTCGAGGCGGAGCTGCAGGATGCCTTTACCCGGGTCCTCAAGAGCGGCTATTTCATTCTCGGACCCGAGGTCGAGGCTCTCGAGAAGGACTGCGCGAGCTACTGCGGCGCCGAGCATGCCATCGGAGTCTCCTCCGGCACCGATGCGCTCCTGGTCGCGCTCATGGCACTGGGCATAGGAGCGGGCGACGAAGTGATCTGCCCAAGCTTCACCTTCTTCGCCACTGCGGGATGCATCTCGAGAACCGGCGCGCGGCCGGTATTCGTTGATGTACTCGAGAGCAGCTTCAACTGCGACCCGGAAGACATAGAACGCAAAATAACCTCGCGCACAAAGGCGATCATCCCTGTCCATCTCTACGGCCGCTGCGCTGACATGGACCCGATACTCGAACTCGCCGGGCGGCACGGCATCCACGTAATCGAGGATGCGGCTCAGGCCATAGGGGCTGAATACAACGGGCGGCGGGCTGGGTCGATGGGGGAGATGGGCTGCTTCTCCTTCTTTCCTACCAAGAATCTCGGCGCCTGCGGCGATGGCGGGCTCGTCACCTGCAACGATGCGGAGCTTGCCGAAAAGATCCGCGTCCTGCGCGTCCACGGAAGCGCGCCCAAATATCACCACGGCGTCATCGGCGGAAACTTCCGGCTCGACGCCCTGCAGGCTGCGCTGATCCGGCCGCGCCTTCGCCGTCTCGATGAATCATCCCTGCGACGCGCGGAGAATGCCGACGCCTACACGAGCCTGCTGGAGGCCGCGGAGCTCACCTCGGGCCCCAACCCTCCGCTTCGACTGCCGGAGGCCTCGCCATCGAGGCACATCTACAATCAATACACCCTGCGTTGCAAAGATGGAGCGACCCGCGAAGCCCTGCGTGAATTTCTGGCGGCGAATACCGTCGCATCGGAAATCTACTATCCTGTTCCCTTGCACCTCCAGGGGTGCTTCAGCTCGCTGGGGGGAGAGAAAGGAGACCTGCCCATCTCCGAGAAGCTCGCCGGGGAGGTTCTCTCAATCCCCGTCTTCGCCGAGTTGGAAGAGGAAGAGGTCCGCTATGTCGCCGACCGTGTAGAGGCCTTCTTCAAAGAGATCTGAGTGGCCCGCCCCCTGACCCGGCAAAACCCCAACCCCCGGCAAGATGGTAAACTCCCCCCTCAGCCCTGATCAGATCGAGGAATACCGGCACGATGGCGTCACCCTCCTGCCCTCCCTACTGGACGCATCGACCCTGGGCCGGCTGCATGAGACCATCGACTCCATCGTCACCGGAGCTATAGAGAACGGCGACACATCCATCCTGGAGCTGGAACCGGAAGATCTCGATGGAGAGGCCGTGGCCCGAAGAATCTACGACCCCTGTGAACGCCACCAGGTGTTTCGCGAGCTCTGCAGCGACACGCGAATCCTGGATGCCGTCGAGTGCCTGATCGGACCTGATATCGGGCTGCACCACTCCAAGCTCAACATGAAACCTTCACGGGTCGGTTCAGCGGTCGAATGGCACCAGGATCTCGCCTATTTCCCACACACCAATGACGACCTGGTAACCGCCCTGGTCTACCTGGATGACGCCAGCATTGAAAACGGCTGTCTCCAGGTCATCCCCGCGCTTCATCATGCCTACCTTGACCACCATGATGAGACCGGCCGATTCTCGGGCTTGATCACGGATGAGGCCTTCACGAGCCAGGCCACCCCGGCCAGGCCGCTGCCGGCCCCTGCGGGCAGCGTCATCCTCATGCATTGCCTGCTCCCGCACAGCTCGCTGCCAAACCGCTCAAGAGATGGCCGGCGCACGCTCATCTTCGAATACCGGGCCTGTGATGCCCTGCCGATCCTGTACAGTCCGCGGGCGGCGAACACAGAGGGAAAAGCGCGGCTCCTGCGCGGCCGCCTGGCGCGGTTTGCCCGGCTCGCCGGCCCGCCGCCCCTGCTTCCCCGCCTGGATGACAATAAATCGCTCTATCAACTGCAGGAAGAAACGCTCATCCGGCGGGATGTCGAGAACCCGCCCGGCGCCTAATCGCCGCCCGTGCGAGGTTCCCTGGATTCTTTCGCAGGCCAGACGACACCCTTGTGGCGAGCCCTCATCCGGTAGACTCCGCTGGTCGCAGTAAGGTAGAGGTCCTTTCCATCCGCGCCGCCAAAGGTGACGTTGGTAGAGAATTCGGGCATGGGCTTGTGCAGCAACAGCTTGCCCTTCGGGCTGATCACGAACAGCCCGGTGGTCTTCTCCTTGCCGGCGGCTCCGAAGATGTTGCCGGCGGAGTCCAGGCACATGCCATCGATTCCCCTGTCGGGAGAAAAATCGTAGATGATTGAGCGCCCGGAAAGCCCTCCATCCGCCCCCACCCGGTAACGATGAAGCTTCTGGGTGCCGCGGTCGGAGACATAGAGATGGCTATTGTCGAGGCTGATGACAATCCCGTTGGGCTTGAGCAAATCCTTGAGCAGCAGGCGGACCTTTCCCGCGGCATCGATGAGATAGACCCCGCTGGAGGGCTGCGATCTCTCAGCGGGCGGGCCGTAGTAGGGGTCGGTAAAATAAATCCGCCCCTTCCGATCGATGCAGAGATCGTTCGGTGCGATAAACTTTTTGCCGCTGTAGCTGGCCGCGAGGACCGTCTCGCTGCCGTCCTTCTCCAGCCGGGCCACTCTTCGGCCCCCGCCAGGACCGGCGCCCTGGCACATGACAAGCCGCCCCTCGTGATCGAAAACAATCCCGTTAGACCGGCCGCTCGGACGCCGGAACTCCCGGACCAAACCGGATCTCTCCAGCCTCATGATACGGTTGTTTTCAATATCAGAGAAATAGAGCTCGCCGCTCGGGCTGCTCGCCGGGCCCTCGGTAAATTTGCATCCATCAGCCACCCTCTTGACACCCTGAACCGCATCGAGAAGCTCCCCGGCACTCACCGGCTGGAGCAGGACAAGAGAAAGGAGGACGCTGGGGCAGATTTTCATGATTCCATGCATGCCAGAAAACAGGCGCTGAGGTGGGAGACCCGTACGGAAAACTAATGACTCTCCAGACAGATTATTGTGCAGGAATCAGAGCCCCGAGTGAAAGATGGAAATCGGCCTCTTTTGCGACCCGAAATCCTGGCAGCCGGATCTGCGGTGAATGTCGTAAAGTCTTCTGATACAACAGTCTCAAGCCCCGTGAAAAATAATCTTTACTTCACTCCTGGCACTCGTGAAGATGCTCACTTCTCGTCTTTTGCATGTAATAACGATGGCCCGTCTCTTACAAAGTGAAAGAGCCGCTCCGCCCGCTCATGACCGAAATACTCTCTAAAGTCAATCACCCCCAGGATCTCAAACCCCTGTCGCTGGAAGAGCTGGAACAGCTCGGCCGGGAGATCCGTGAGCGCGTGCTCGAGATCGTGGACCGCAACGGGGGCCACCTGGCCTCCAACCTCGGATCGGTCGAGCTGACCCTGGCCCTGCACAAGGTCTTTGACGTTCCAAACGATCGCCTGGTCTGGGATACAAGTCACCAGACCTATCCCCACAAGCTGGTGACCGGACGCAAGGACCGCTTTGAGCTGATACGAACCTACGGTGGCATCTGCGGGTTCACCAACCACCGCGAGAGCATCTTCGATCTATTCGATGCCGGACACGCGGGAACCGCCTGCTCCCTGGCCCTTGGGGCCGGCACCGCGGACAGCCTCCAGGGCAAGGGTAAAAATAAAACCATCGCCGTTGTCGGCGATTCAGCCGCGGCCTCAGGAATGACCTTCGAAGCTCTGAATCACGGCGGGGTGAACAGACAGAACATGCTGGTCATTCTCAACGATAACAATATGTCGATCAACAAGGCGGTCGGCGCGCTCTCCGCCTATCTCACGAAGGTCAGGACCAAGCCCGCCTACCAGGACATCAAGCGCGATCTTCGCACGGCTCTCGCCAAGATCCCCGTGGTCGGCAAACACATCGAGGATGTTCTTGGAGAGGTCCACGACCGCTTTCGGGACAACCTCCTGCCCGGTACGCTCTTCCGTGAGCTGGGCTACCGCTACTACGGCCCGGCAGACGGCCATGACCTCGGCGGCCTGATCCAGACATTTGAAGACCTCAAGAACATCCAGGAGCCGGTACTCCTGCACCTTGACACCAAGAAGGGACAGGGCTTCGAGGCGGCGGAGGCGGACCCCATCAAATACCATGCGCTGAAAGGCTTCCTTCCAAAAAAGACGGAAAAGGACGCGCCCGAGAGCGCTGGGGACGTCAAGAAACGGCCCGGCTACTCCGCTATCTTCAGGGAAGCTATTGTCGAGCTCGGCCTCAAGGACAGCCGGGTCTGCACCATCACTGCGGGGATGCCCGATGGTACGGGGTTGCTGAAATTCGCGGAGCAATTCCCCGATCGCTATTTTGATGTCGGCATCTGTGAACAGCACGGCGCCGGCTTCGGGTCGGGCCTGGCCTTTGGAGGCCTGCGTCCGGTCTACGCGGTCTACTCCACCTTCTGCCAGCGCGCCTATGACCAGGTCATCCACGACGTCTGCATCCAGGAAAACTCTGTCGTCTTCTGCCTGGACAGGGCCGGCCTGACCGGCGAGGACGGATGGACCCACCATGGGGTCTTCGACATCGCCTTCATGCGCTGTGTGCCGGGCATGGTTCTTATGGCGCCCCGGGACGCAGAGGAGCTCGAGGTCATGCTCCAGCTAGCCATTGACCAGACCACCACACCCATAACGATTCGTTATCCCAAGGCGACCGTCCCCGAGTTTCCCTCGATTATTCGGCAGGAGCTCCGGCTCGGCAAGGCCGAGCGAATGGTTGAAGGCGAAGGCGTTGCGCTCTTCGCCTACGGATCGATGGTGGAGCACGCCTGGCAGGCTCTCGATGAGCTCTCTAAGAATGGAATCAATGCGACCCTGGTCAACGCCCGCTTCGCGAAGCCCCTCGACGTCGAAATGTTGAAGAGCCTGGCGGGAAATCACCACACCCTGGTCACGATTGAAGAGCATGTGCTCATGGGAGGGTTCGGCAGCGCCGTGGCCGAGGCCGTCACCGATGCGAACCTCGACTTTACCAGGGTCCTCCGGCTTGGCATCCCTGACGAATTCATCACCTTCGGCCCCAGGGAACGGCTGCTCGAGGACTGCGGGCTTGACCCGGCCTCGATCACCAGGCGAATCCTGAAGGACTGTTCCGAGCCGCAGCCTTCAAAAGGCCGTGAAGACCGGGTGCTCTCCTGAGCTGAGCCCCGGGGAGCCCCCCTCTACTGGTTCAACAGGAGGGCGGTGTTTTCGGGATTGGCGGTCACCAGCTTCTTCCCATCGGCGAAAACTGCGATGCCATAGATAACCGGCCTCGCCCTGCGGCGAGCCAGGATCCTGCCATCGGCAACATTCCAGGTAAGCAGGGTGCCGCTGTAATCGGCTGAGATCAGCTGGGTGCCTGAAGGTCGAAGTCCGAGCCCGGTAACCCAGCCGCCGTGGCCCTCGTAGACGGAGAGCTCCTTGCCGTTTTTCACCTCCCAGCGCCTGATGGTGAGATCCGAGCTTCCAGAGAAGAGGTGCTGTCCATCAGCGGAGAAGTCGAGGCAGAAAACGCCCTCCTTATGCCCCACAAACCGACCGACCTCGATGCCATTCATCGCGTTCCAGAGCTTGATGGTCTTGTCAAAACTTCCCGAACACAATTGCTGCCCACCGGGGCTGAAGGCCAGGGCGTAGACGGTCGAATCATGGGCCTTGATCGTCAGCAGCGCGGCTCCGTCGACAGCTCTCCAGGTTCGAATCGACTTATCCTGGCCGGCCGAAGCAATCATTCTTCCATCAGGAGAGAACCTGACGGCGTGGACAAAACCGCCGTGCCCGGTGAGCGTTCTCACCGCCGCCGCCGAAGGACGCTTCCAGGCCACCAGGCTGTTGCCTTCCGCCGCTGCGTAATATTGCTCGCCGGGAGCGGCCGCCACTGCGCGAACAGGCATGGAGTGGGTAAACTGCCCCTGAGCCTTGCCGCTCTCGACAGCCCAGATCCGCAGGGTCTTGTCAGCACCGCCGGAGACCAGCTGCTTCCCATTTCCCGAGAAAGACAGCGAGAGCACGTCCCCTTCGTGGCCGGCGAGCTTGTAGAGCTCTTTCCCCCTGTCGGAATCCCAGAGGCGAACCGTTCCATCCTTTCCAGCGGAGGCCAGCTTCCTGGCCACAGGCAGCCAGTCAACCGCCAGGACGGGCCCGACATGCCCAGCCAGTGAACGCAGAATCTTCGCCCCGCTGATGTTCCAGATAGCGACAACCCCATCGGCGCCCGCCACGGCCAGGGTGTTGTTGTCAATAAAGACGAGATCCCGGCCCGCGGCCTCGCCCTGAAGGCGGACGATCTCCTGGCCATCACTGAGCCTCCAGATCCGCACCATCCTGTCATCTCCGACCGCGGCGAGCCGGCTTCCATCGAGGGAAAAATCGACACCCCTGATCTCTCCCTGGGACCCGGCAAGCTTCAGCGGCCCTGGCTTCTCCTGCGCCGCTGGGGACGTGGGCAGGACGGCGAACAGCGACGGAGACAATACGAAGTCTGAGCTCGATGTGTTTACGTTGTG
>DODI01000478.1:0-3481 GCA_003509045.1 Planctomycetota bacterium
CAACGATCCTCTTGGAGCGATTGTCGCCGTGCTCGTTTTCCAGGCTCTCTTCGCCGGACTGTCCCATACGGGTGGAGAGCTGGAGGTGATGCACGCTGTAGAGGGGCTCTTGGAGGCCGCCTTGATTGGAGGGGGGCTGGGGGTCGTGGGCGCCGTCAGCTTGCTCTTCTGTCTGAAGAGATACTGGATTCCCGACTACCTGCAGAGCTCCATAACCCTGATGACGGTCATCGTTGTCTTCGCGCTGTCCAATTATCTCCAGGAGGAATCCGGTATTCTCGGTGTCACCGTGATGGGGCTCTGTATTCCTAACCAGAGAAGGGTGGCCGTCAGGCACATCATCGAGTTCAAGGAAAACCTGCGGGTGTTGCTCATATCAGTGCTGTTTATTGTTCTCTCCGCTCGTGTCAGCCTGGACCAATTCCAGGAGTTGGGCCTGAGCTCCGTGATGTTTGCCGGCGCGCTGATCCTGCTCGTCAGGCCGGCATCTGTTTTCCTCTCGTCGATGGGGTCCGGCCTGCCCGTGCGCGAGAAGCTGTTTCTCTCCTGGATGGCCCCTCGCGGGATCGTCGCGGCCGCGGTGGCATCGATCTTCGCGTTGCGCCTCCAGGGCTCCGGTATAGAGGGAGTTGAAAAGCTGGTCCCCGTTACCTTCCTGTTGATCTGCTCGACGATTTTCATCTACGGCCTGACCGCGCGCCCGCTGGCCATTCGCCTGGGCGTGGCCCAGGCGAATCCGCAGGGAGTGCTTTTCATAGGCGCGCATCGGTGGGTTAGGCAAATCGCCTCTGTGCTTCGTGACCAGGGTATCGACGTCCTGCTGGCCGACAGCAACAGGACGAACATCAACGAGGCGAAGATGGAGGGCTTTAAGACCTTCTTCGGAAACGTGCTTTCAGATGACGCCGCCGAGGAGATGGACCTGGGAGGAATCAACCGCCTGATCGCGATGACCCCCAACGATGACGCCAATTGTCTCGCGGGGCTTCATTTCAGGGAGGCCTTTGAGCGCAGCGAGCTCTACCAGCTCAGCGAGACCGCCGAGGTTGGGCCGGAGGGAGGCGCCATCACCCATCTCAGGTGCAGGGAGATTGGTGATGGGAGCTTTGATTACTCCACGATGGAGAGCCTGTTTTTCGGCGGGGCAACAGCCAAGGCTGTCGGTCTGGGAGAAGAGTTCTCATTTGAAGATCTCGCGGCCAGGTACGAAGGAGGCTTCGCTCCTCTCTTTCATCTCGACTCAGCCGGCCTCCTCCATGTATTCACCCCCGACACCGAGTTGAAACCTGCCGCCGGCGACAAGGTGATCCTGATTGCCGGGGCCGGCGAGGAGGCTGGCGAACAGAAATCCTGAGGCGGGCCGGTCCGCTTACCTGCTGAGAACGCAGCGCAGTCCGACCGCGTCGTCGCGCAGGGTTGCCGGCGCCAGTCGGCGATAGGAGGATGAGAGCTTGGCCGCGTCGTCTTTCCAGCTCCCGCCTCTCAGCACTCCTCGCCCGCGGGTCCCTCCTGAAGACCAGGCCCGTGAATCGGCCGGGGCCCGCTTATAGTCGGGATGCGCCGGGTCGGAGCACCACTCCCAGAGATAGCCGTAGATATCATAGAGCCCCCAGGGGTTCGATTTCTTGGCGCCAACTGGAGGGTCATTTCCGGCCGCGTTGCCGTGGAACCAGCCGTAGTCGCCGAGCTTCCCGGCGTCATCGCCGAAAGAGTAGAGCGTGGCGCTGCCCGCCCTGGCGAAGTATTCCCACTCCGCCTCCGAGGGGAGCCGGATGCGTTCCTCGGGGGCGATCAGCTCGGCGGAGCGCATGAGATTTGTAGCGCATTCGCAGAACCGGTCTGATTCCGAGAGATCGAGCACCTCGACAGAGTTTCGTTCTCCCTTCCAGCGGCTCGGATTGAATCCCATAACGGCTTCCCAGAGGTTCTGGGGTACCTCGTAGCGCGCCACCTTGAAAGAGCCCGACATCTTTACGGTTCGGGCCGGAGTTTCGGACACCGGCCCGCCCTTGCGTCCCATCGAAAATGTGGCGGGGTAGCGCCCCTCTCCGGGCGTGATGGAGACAAACTCCTTAAGCAGCACTGAGAGCAGCTCGCGCTGGCGGCTGGTGGGAAGGTGGCAGGCCAGGGTGTTGAGGCGAATCCTGTAGAGAGAAGTGTCGATGGTCACGTAGAGGGTGTCGGCCTGGTAGCCTCGCCCGAATACGCAATTACTTGGCAGAGCCTCAGCCTCGGCGGCGAGGCCCGGAGCGCCTCGGGTCGGGATATGTCCGAGCTCTTTTCCCGAGGGGGAGATGATGAGGATTCCCGGGCGAGTGGCGCTTCTGAGGGCCAGGTAGAGGTTGCCTCGATAATCTGTCGTCATTCCATCGATGCCGACCTCCGGGCCGAAATCGATGAGCGTTTTCCGGCCGCCTGTGGCCAGGCCCTTGCCGTCAAGGCTGAAGGCGTAGAGCTTCATCTCTCCCTGCTTCGGCGGCGCAACGGCAGGGTCGATCCGGTCGGTGCCGTTGTCGTGGTCGGCTACGTAGAGAGTCTTTTCATCCGGGCTCAGCGCGATGCCGTTAGGCTTCCGCACCTCGCGGGTGATCTCCCTCACAGCTCCATCTCCATCGACCCGGTAGACCGCCCGGCTTTTGAGCTCGCGGTTTTCGTGGCCGACATATCTCGGGTCGGTGAAGTAGATTCTTCCCGCGCGGTCGATCACCAGGTCATTGGGAGCGTTGAATTGCTTGCCGTTGAATTTCCCAGCGAGCTCGACCTCCTCGCCGGTCTGGATATTCCAACTGGTGAGTCGCCTCTTGCCGTAGTCGGCGCCCTGGCAGCCAACCAGTCGGCCGCCCGCATCAAACATCAGACCATTGGATTTACCGCTGTCGGTCTTGAAGACGGTCGTCTTACCGGTACGGGGGTCGCAGCGCAGGATCATCCCGGCTCCGCCGTCCTTATTCATGGGGATGTCGGAGAAGAAGATGCTCCCATCGGGAGCGACCGCCGGCCCCTCTGTGAGTCCACCCTTGATCGCCGCGCTCCGGGTGAAGAGGTGCTCGAGCTTCGCATTGGCCGGGATGATCGCCGGTGTTTTTTTTTCGGGCAGATCGGCCGCGGGGAGAATGCCTGGAATGAAAACCAGGAACAGAAAGGAAAGGTGACCGAAGTTTTTCATTTTCATTGGTCGGGCGAGGCGGCTTTTTCAGCTTTCCCCTGGGTTTTTGGGCTGCTTTTTTCCCCGAGTTGTCCAAGGGATAGCGCCGTTTGCGATACGGCCAGCAGGAGCAGAAGGGCGCCGACAGGCAGAAGCAGAATTCCAAGTCCGGGATCGCCTCCGTAGAAGACCAGCCCGCCGAGGAAGAAGCCGCCCGGCATCAGGATGCTGGCTCCGCAGAGACAGGGCGAGGCGAACCTCTGGAGCTTCTGGCTCTCCTGCGGCAGGAGCCGAAGGGTGGCGGCGAAGACGAGGTGGACGATCGAGAGGAGCGTG
>DODI01000568.1:0-2404 GCA_003509045.1 Planctomycetota bacterium
AGGCAATCACGACTGGGACAACCACAACTGGTACGCCGCCCGCCACCGGGTGGAGGGTGGCCAGTGGAGGTTCTTCAGCTGGGATGCCGAGAGAATTCTCGAGGGGATCGGAGACAACCGTTTGAACGTCAACGAGGGCAATGCTCCAACGGGAATCCACAATCGCCTGCGGAACAATTCCGAATATCGCCTGATCTTCGCTGACCGCATTCACCGGCATTTCTTCAATGGCGGAGCCCTGACTCCCGAGGCGACAGCTGCCCGCTTCCTGCGCCGGGCGGATGAGGTCGAGGTCGCCGTTGCCTGCGAGTCCGCCAGGTGGGGGGACTACCGCCGGGATGTCCACCAGTGGCGCAACGGGCCCTATGAGTTCTACCGTCCGGATTCGCATTGGCTAGTCGAGAAGAACAGGCTCCTGGCGACCTATTTTCCCAGGCGCTCGGAGCAGGTCCTGCGTACCCTGACCTCGGGGGGACTCTACCCCCGCATCTCGGCGCCGGTCTTCAGCCAGGCAGGCGGGCTTGTTGAGCCCGGCTTCGGGCTGGAGATGACGCGGCCGGCAGGTCAACAGGGCGAGATCTATTACACCCTCGATGGGAGTGATCCGAGGGTGCCGGTAAGCGGCGCGGTCTCAGGCGCCGCGGTCCGCTACAGCGCGGCGGTTTCCATTTCGGACTATACGATCGTCAAGGCCCGACTGCGCGCTGGAGCCCAGTGGAGCGCTCTCAACGAGGCGGTCTTTACCTTGCCGCCGGCTTACGAGTCTCTGCACATCAGCGAGCTCATGTACCACCCCCCGGGCGGCCAGGGATTTGAATTTATCGAGCTGGAGAATTCAGGAGAGCTGACCATTGATCTCTCCGGGCTCGCGTTCACCAACGGCATCGAGTTCAGTTTTCAGGATGGTGAGGTGCTGCCGCCAGGTGGGCGTTATCTCCTCGTCGCCGACGAGGCGGTTTTCCAGGAAGCCTTCCCCGATGCTCCCGTCAGGGGCGAATTCGGCGACAGCCTCTCCAACGGAGGCGAGAAGCTTACCCTCAAGGATGGCGAGGGGTTGACCATTGTCTCCGTCGATTACGATGACGATGGCTTCTGGCCGATTTCAGCCGATGGCTATGGCCGGTCACTTGTGCTCGCGGACCTGGAGGGTGACCCTGACCGGCCGCTCACCTGGCGTCCCAGCGCCGAGATTTACGGAAGCCCCGGACGCGCGAATGGAGCTGCCGGTGTTCCCGCCGTGTGGATTAACGAGGTCGTCAACTCTGCGGGTGGAGGGGTCGAATTGTACAATCCCTCCGCGAGCGAGGTCGACGTCAGCGGCTGGCAGCTCAGTGATGAGCTGTCCGGCGCGGGAGTGCTGCCCGGTTTCCAATTGCCGGCAGATTCCCTGCTCCCTGCAGGCGGCTACCTGGTGATTTCCGAGGCCGCCCTGCGGACAGCCGTCTCGCTTTCCGCTTCCGGCGGTGACATCTATCTCAGCTCTCCGGTTGAGCCTGCCGAATGGATCGTCGGCGTGGGCTATGGCCCCGCCGAGGGAGGAGGGAGCAGCGGGACCTGGGTCCATTCGACCGGCCGAGATTTTACAGCGCTCGAGTCCTCGACCCTGGGAGCCGGAAACTCGAGTCCGCGTGTGGGCGCGGTCGTCGTGAACGAGATCCATTATCACCCGGCCGCGGAACCCGAAGGCCCGGAGCCTATGGAATTCGTCGAGTTCTTCAATCGGACTGAGGCTGAACAGCCGCTCTACGATTCCGAGCGGGGCGCAGGATGGAGGTTCAACGGGCCCAGGGACCTGGCCGATGAAAACGATTTCATCTTTCCGCCGGGAGCCTTGATACCCCCGAGGGGTTTTCTGCTGCTGGTCAGCGGAGATCCGGAGGTCTTCAGGGCGAGGCGCCAGGTGCCGGCCGGGGTCGTGGTGGTGGGTCCCTTTGCCGGCGGGCTCGCCAACGATGGAGAGCGTCTGACACTGTCGAGACCCTGGTCCGATGCCGAGCTGATCGTCGATCACGTGCGTTACAATGACCGCTCTCCGTGGCCCGCCGGGGCGGATGGCGGGGGGGCATCGCTCGAGCGAGTCTCTACCTCGGCCTATGGAAACGAGGCCGCCAATTGGGGCGCATCCCTGGCTGCGGGCGGGACGCCGGGGCGGCTGAACTCGATTGCTGAAGAGGATGAGCCCGGAGGCTGGCAGGTCCCCGGTGATTTCAGCCAGGATGGACGGCTTGACCTCACGGATGCGGTGGCCCTGCTTGGATTCCTTTTCCAGGGGGCGCCCGCCGCGTTACCCTGTGGGGACGGCTCCGTCACCGACCCGGCCAATCTCTCGCTGCTCGATGGCAATGCCGATGGGGGAGTCAATCTCTCCGATGCGGTCTACGTCCTTGTCTACCTCTTCAGCGGC
>DODI01000568.1:2725-2943 GCA_003509045.1 Planctomycetota bacterium
GGGCCGCCGCCGGCCGCTGGCACCGATTGCCTGCAGATCTCCGGCTGCGAACAGGTCTGCGGCGAATGAAGGGACCCTCGGAAATTGTCAAGGAATCCTGGAATCTCGGCGATATCGAGTTTGAGCGTACGGAAAGTTTCCGGGTTCCCGTCGCCCGGCTTTTCAGCTACGTCGCCGACCTGAGAAACCTGCCCTCCTGGAGGCAGGAGGTCAGGAAG
>DODI01000110.1:0-5705 GCA_003509045.1 Planctomycetota bacterium
GGCGGCAGCCGGGCCTCGGAAACCGCCGCAGCCATCTCAGATGGCCGTAAGCCCATGCATTCCCCCGCGTGAAGAACCGCCATCAGGTTCTCCAGGTTGTGATCGCCCCAGAACCCGGCCCTGACCTTGCAGTCACGCCAGGTGAACTCGATCCCCTCGTCCAAGACGCGCAAATCGGTGACTCCATCCTCGGCTCCACAGCCGTACCAGGAGATCTCGGCCCGCGTATTGGCGGCAAGCTTCTGGGATGCCTCCTGGGCGCGTGGAAGCACCGCGCAGGCATGGCTGTCGAGGCCGGTAAAGAGCTTCATCTTGGCGTTGAGGTAGCTCTCCATATCCTCGTGGTAGTCGAGGTGCTCGGGCGCCAGGTTGGTGAACACCGCGCAATCGAAATGAATCGAGGCAGTGCGCCGCTGTTCGAGGGCGTGCGAGGAGACCTCGATGACGGCGCGCTCGCCTCCGCGTTCGACCACCTCGGCAAGAAAGCGGTGAAGGTCGAGGCAACCCGCCGTCGTGTTCTTGGCGGGGTAGGAATCCTCTCCAATCCTGTTCTCGACGGTGCTGCAAAAGCCCGTTAGAGAGCCGGTAGCCGAGAACAGCTGGTCGAGCAACCAGACCGTTGTCGTCTTGCCCTTGGTGCCGGTCACACCGACAATCTCGAGCTTCTTCGACGGGTGGCCGTAAAAACGATCGGCTATTTTCCCCATGATGTCGCGCACATCCTCCACCTCCAGGATGGGAACTCCGAGGTCGGCCTCTCCGGCGGCGCCTTGCGGGGCGATCACCGCCGCCGCGCCCCTCTTTACCGCCTCGGCAGCGTAGAGAAGGCCATCTGTGGTCTCACCGGGAACCGCGATAAAGAGGCTCCCGGCGGTCGCCTCGCGTGAATCGCACTCGACCTGGACTATCTCGAGTTCGCCGTATTCGGCGGGGACGCTTATCCAGCCATTACAGAGTTCACCCAGCAGCATTGCTCTTCCTTCTTTTATTGCCGCGGAATCCCACCAGGGCCCGCGCTACCAACCTTTAAACTTCAATCGCTCGAATTCCGGCTTCGCCGGGATGCTGAAATAACGCCGCAGAACCCGCGCCACGACCGGTCCCGCCACGCTCCCGCCGTAGATCTTTCCAGAGCGGGGCTTTTCGATCATCACCAGGATGACGACCTCGGGGTCATCAAGCGGCGCAAACGCCTCGAAGGACGCGAGGTAATCTTCCTTGGTATTGAGAGGATTCATGTCGGCCGTCCCGGTCTTGCCGCCAAATTTGAATTCCTTCATTTTCAGGTAACGACCAGTACCCTCCTCGACGATCTTGTGCAGGATCGACCGCATGCGCCCGGAGGCCTCCTCCGTAACCGTATGACCGACGAGCTGTGGAGGATTCCTGATGACCTCTCCGGCGCGAACGTACTTATCGACCAGGCGCGGCTTCACCAGGTAGCCGCCGTTGACCAACGAGGCAAAGGCCGTGACCAGCTGGATGGGGGTGATCATCACCTCGTAGCCCATCGAAACCGAGGTCGTCGAGTAGATCTCGTTCCATTTATCTGCCGGGGTGTGCCTTCCCTTCGCCTCGCCAGGCAGACGAATACCGGTCTGCCTGCAGAACCCGAAGCGCGCAAGCGCCGCGATCAAGCGGTCCCTGCCAAGCTTCATGCCGATCTCCCCCATACCGATGTTGGAGGAATAGACCACGGCCTGCTCAACGGAGATCGGGCCATGGTTGCTGACATCTTCGAGGCGGCGTCCACCGATCCGGTGAAAGCGACCGCCTCCCCAGATCTTCTCGTCCCAGCGCACCACCCCGGCCTCGACAGCCGAGGCCGCGATGAACGGCTTGATGACACTGCCGATCACGTAGGCGTTTTCGATGACCCGGTTCTTCCTTCGTTCAGCAAGCACCTCGGGAGGGTAACGATGGAAATCGTTCGGATTGAAGACCGGCCAGGATGCCATCGCCAGGATGGACCCGGTCTTGCAATTCATCAGCACCCCGAGGCCGGCCTCCGCCTTGTGCTTGCTGATGCCGCGCTGGAGCTCCTCTTCCAGGATACCCTGCGCCTTGCTGTTGATCGTCAGGTAGATGTCGTAGCCATTCACCGGCGCCACCTCGACCGTCTCAGGCGAATAGATACGGAACTGTTCCCTCGCATCGGTAATCACCCGGCGCCTTCCGGATCTCGGCCCGAGCCAGGGCGACAGCGAAAGCTCGAGCCCTTCCTGCCCGGTCCCATCATGAGAGGCTACGCCGATCACATGGCAGAGAAATTCGTCCTTGGGATAGTTCCGCCGCGTCATCCGATCGACGACCAGGGCCTTTTTCAGGAGCCGTGGTTCCAGCTGGCCGGAGAGCGATTCCCTTACCTTGTCGCGCCCCTCGCCATCTACCCGGCGCGCGAGGTTCGCGTAGATCTGCCGCTTCGCCTTTCTCCTGTGCACATCGCCGATGCGCTCACGACGCCTGCCGTAAGAATATCCGAGAGCATCGCTGGCGGCGGCAACTACCGACGGGATCTGCTCCTCGGAGAGGGGCCTCAGATCAAGGCCAAGGCTGAAGGCCGTCTCCGAGCGGGCAACGATCACCCCATCGCTGGTTCGCAGATCGCCGGGGTAGGCCGGGATGCTGTCCGTTCGCCCGGTGCCGCTCCTCGCCCGGGACAGGTGCTGATCATGCGCGAGAATCTGGATGTAAAACAGGCGAACTCCAAGCAGCAGGAACACGATGGTCACGGAGATGGAGAAGAACCACAGCGCCCGCGGCCGGAGGTGCGGTCCCGGAGGGGGCTGGTTCGAGCTCAACTGCGAAGGCTGGCTCTTCATGGGGTCGATCTCCTGCTCAATTAAACTCCTCACTGGCCGCCGGAACTTCCCGACTGGGCCGACCGGCCGTCGTCCGGGAATCCGTCAGGGGTACGAAAAGCATCCGGCAGCTCCCGCTCCAGGTTGTCAGGCGAGATCTGGGTGTTGTATTCCATCTGCAGCTTCCGAAGACTCTCGACCTTCACCTCTTCGTCTCTGAGCAGCTCACGCACCCGCACCCCGGTGCGGATGTTCTGAACCTCCCACTGAACGGAGATCAGGCCGATCACGAAGAGGCAGACCGAAAGAATCGCGGCGCCTGTTGATAATGGCATGGATGATGATCTCCTCTTAAGACCTTCCGCTCATGTTGAACTCCAGGCTTCCCCGGCCCGAACGACCGCACGCAGGCGAGCGCTTCTCGAGCGGCGGTTCGACTGGACCTCCGTCTGCGTTGGCCGCTGTAATCCGTCCGGATGGGAGATGAAGAATCCCTCCCGGACACGATCCCTGAAGACCGTCTTGACGATCCTGTCCTCCAGGGAGTGATAGCTGAGCACCACCACCCGACCGCCGGGCTTCATGTACCTGTCCAGCTTCTCGAGTGCGTCCCGCAGGCAATCGAGCTCCCGGTTCACGACGATCCGGATGGCCTGGAAGGTCTTCGTGGCCGGATGAATCTTCTTTCCGCGCCGCGGCACCAGCTCCTCGATCAGGCTGGCGAGCTCCGCGGTGGTCGTGATCGGCCGCTCTCGCCGGCCGCGGTCGATCGCACGGGCGATCTTCCCCGCCTGGGGTTCCTCCCCATATCGCCGGATTACCCTGGCGAGCTCCTCGACGGGAGCCTGGGCAAGCCAGGACGCCGCCGACTCTTTCTCCCCAGGGTCCATCCGCATATCCAGCGGACCATCGTTTCGAAAGCTGAAACCTCGTTCGGCCCGATCGAGCTGCATCGAAGAGACTCCCAGGTCGAGCAGCAGGCCATCGAATGCCCCATCCGAAGAGAGCTCCAGCTCCTTCAGCAGCTCGCCAACCCGATCGAAGGTTCCATGAAGAAGGCGATAGTTGCCGCCCACCCCATCCAGCCTCTTCGCGGCCAGCGTGAGCGCCTCCGGATCCCGGTCGAGACCGATCAATTCGCCTCCGGGAGAGAGTCGGCTGAGGATCTCCGCCGCATGCCCACCCAGGCCCAGCGTTCCATCGAGCATCGTCTCGCCAGGCCGCGGCGCAAGGCACCGCAGGGTCTCCTCCAGCATGACCGGAAGATGTTCCGGCTCGGCATTCACACGATTCAATGGCGAATACTCCCGCGTGAAGGGAGTCCTGCATTACTTCACCTCGGAGGTCGACTTCTTACTCAGGGCCTCGACATATTCGCTGAGGTTAGTACCCTCGAGCTCCGGGTAGAGCTCCAGGAGGCGTTGAAGCCGTCTCTCCATAGACTCTATGTCGCGACTCGGCCGGGTCAGTCCGCCGGACTCCTGTCCGGACAATCCGCCCATACGACGAATCGCTCCCAACCGGCCTGCTTGCCCGTTCTTCCCATCTGTCCCCGCCTCCAGCTGCGCCCGCAGTCTCGCGACCAAGCCCACCTCTCCGTCCCAGTTTTCTCTGCTGACTACCACTTCTCTCCCCTTCCCTTCTTCGCAAAAATCTCAGGCCATCAGTCTCATCAAGGCCCTCTCGATCTCGGAGGTTCCTGCTTCCCCTCGCGGGAAGCACGGTAGACATCGTAGGCCTCGCCGGCCCAGATCTCGATCTTGTCCCTCATGCCGATGAAGACGACCTCTTTCCTGGCTCCGATCTGCTTCTTCTTGTCATCCGGCAGAACAAATCGGTGCTGCTTGTCGAGCTCCACCGATTTAGCCGAAGCCATGACATCGCGGATGAAGTTCTCGGCTTCCTCATCATCGGAATCATACTTCTCCCAGATCTGATCGACTCTCTCCTCCCAGGCACCTTTCGTCCACAGCTGCAGCCACTGCGCCCGGCGCCCGGTGGTCAATACCATGGTGGAGAGCTCGCCCTCGGGCAGCTCCCGGCGCAGCGAGGCCGGTAGAACCACTCGGTTCTTGCTGTCAAGAGTAAGGGGATACTCTCCCTGGAGCATTGTGAATGCACCTTTGATAAAAGCCTGGATTGCAGGTTGTTTTCCTGCCGCATCCTTAAATCTCAAAAAAAGGTGCTCTTCCCGGTAAGAGCACGCTTAATGCCTGGATTCAGACACCGAGCAGCCACGGTGCAAGCACCGTGCGCTCGGGATCCTCATGAACAGGCCCTTCTCTTCTTCTCTTCTTTTCCAAGGAACGCTTCAGCCAATCCCCGCGAAGTATCTCCACGCGGGAAAAAACCGACCCCGGCCGTAAACTCCTAGACGTCCGGGGGCGGCCACCTGTACAGCTCTCATCTCCACGGCTTTCGCCGCGTTCCTCGAGACAAGAGCTGGCAGTAAATGGCTCAACTCCTCTTACGTATTTCCCTTCGGCGGAGTTCACGTGAAAACGAAGACGGGTACGCAACCGCTCGAGACCTTCCGGGTAGGCCCTGAATAACGCTGAGCTGCTGCCGTTCCGCGTTCGCATTTCTCGCTCGCTCCATTTCAGAAAAATACAAATCCCCGGACTGGCCACCCTGAGCTGGAATTTTGCTGCCGCCGAACCCTCTGGGATCACCTGGCAACTCCCTTCCACCATCTGGGTGAGTCTGGGAATAGCCCCCACTATTCCACACATCTATCCACATCACAAGGGCCCAAAAAAAAAAAACCAACACCACAACATGTCGTGCGTGAACACTTTTTGAACCACATATAGTGCCCTGGGCGGCAAATCCCCCAATCGTGTGAATTCCGCCGTGTGAAAAAAGTACGGCAGCCGAAGACGGCCTGCAGTGGGGCCGACTGGC
>DODI01000110.1:6030-7370 GCA_003509045.1 Planctomycetota bacterium
GATGCAGAGCTCACGGGACTTTTTCGGCCCTTAGACCGCCCGAAGTGGAGTGGATTCCCTGCCGGGCTGGGAAACCGCATGAGAGGCCAGGGGAGGCCCCCTGGGTCATTCTCAGGCTGCGGGTCCGCAGCCGATCGCATCCGGTGTCGGATCGACACCTGCGGCAGGATGGGGCGCCGGGATAGCCTCACCGCTCTGGAAAACAAAATTCAGCAGGTAGATCGCATCCGCGATCTCGATCTGGCCGGAGTCATTGACATCGGCTGCATCCAGGCAGTCCAGCTCGCCCGACTGGTAGAGATAGCGGAGGATCTGGATACCATCGGTAAGGTTCACTCGGAGGCTGCTGTCGGCATCTCCGCGAATGAAGGGAACATCCTCAACCTTGAACGGGATCTCCGCCATGCAGATAGCCGCGCAGCTCTCTCGCCCATCCAAAAGCACCCCTATCACTTCATACCGATGAATGCCGGGCGCGGGATCATCCTGGTAGCGGCCGCTCTCGGCGGCGGCTGAACCGACGACCTCTCCATCTCTCACGATTCGTACACTCTCGAGAAATTCCGGAGCCTCCCAGCTGAGCTCGACTCCCGCCTCTCCCTGCACAACGCAGGAGAGCCCCTCGACTCCGCCATCCCTGATGGAAACCACCAGGGGCTCGGTATTCACGCTGCGCGTCCGCCCATCGGCGTTAAAGAACGCGGTGGAAAACTCGACGGGGCTGCCCGGGCAATCGCTTGCCGAGGCCGAGATGACGCCGCCTGCGGCTCCGCCTCGGGATCTGAATACAATTCTCCCAAGAACGAGCTCCGCGCCCTCAATCTCATCGGCTACCCCCCTGACCGCCAGGCCGGGGTCGGGATAGACCGTCGAGGCTATGAGGATTCTGTCGACTCCCTCTCCATCAGCCCACGGCTCGCACGGCGAGGCTGCGGCAAACGGAAAGCTTCCGCTACTGCGTACCGACCAGTCGGAAGCGGCCCCCTCGAACGAAACGGGCTCGAAGGAGGCGGCGGGAAACGAAAGCGACACCTGGAAACCAAAGACAGGCTCGCCGGCGTTGACCAGCACCACGTCGATGGAGAAATCCATGCAGTCGAAGGCATCGCCTGCCGGGACCAGCCTCAGTTCCTGGGCCTCTGCGCGCCCGGGCGCCGCCGCCAGGCTGGCCGCGATGAGGATCGCCGGAATCGCCTTGCTGAACTCAGAGATCGCTTTGATGAACATCATCGGGGATACGAAGGCTCCTTGATTCAATAGCCCGCACGCAGCCCGGCTCGCTGCCGGCTGCTCGGCTTCGACATTCAAAACCCAACTCGATATTACCACCTGGGCGACTG
>DODI01000212.1:0-6566 GCA_003509045.1 Planctomycetota bacterium
GCCATGGGAAACCACGATGCGCTCCTTCGGGTATTCAAAGATGGGAGCAAGTATGGAGTTGAGGTCGATCGCTGGCCCTACGCGACAGAGAGTGCCGAGGCGGCCTTCGCCCGCTGGTTCGCCCACCCGCTGAATGGCCCGGAGGTCTCGGATCCGAGGAGGCCAACCTACAAGGAGAACGTCTATTCCTTTCAATATGGCTGTGTCAAGTCGATCGTCTTCAATAACAACTACTGGACCTCGAACCAGTCGAAGCTCTATGGAGGCTCCCCCGAGGGCTACCTGATGGAGGACCAGCTGCGCTGGATCGCGACTGAGTTGGAGAAGGCCGAGGCTGATCCTTCGGTCAGGTACGTGTTTCTCATCGCCCAGGAGCCCATCTTTCCCAACGGCGGCCATCTGGAGGATTCAATGTGGTACTCCGGAGACAATGATGTACGCGCGCGGGTCTACACCGACGGCAAGCTGGTTTCGGAGAAAGAGGGCATGATCGAGGTGCGCAACAGGTTCGTCACCATGGTCTCCGGCAGCCGGAAGGTGGCCGCGGTGCTGGGCGCCGATGAGCACGCCTATCACCGTCTCCTGGTGACGAAGGACGTTCCGGTGGGGATTGTCGAGAAAGACGACAAGGACAACAACGGCAAGATAGAGCTCACCAAGAAGGAGACCTGCTCAACGCTTCCCGGCCTCAAGTTCAGCACCTGGTTTCTCGTCAGCGGAGGAGGCGGCGCTCCGTTCTACGCCGAGGAGGATACGCCCTGGAACAGCTATTGGACCCGGAAGGCTGATCCGGCTGAGCGGCGCCGGGGGTTTTATTATTCCTCTCAGGAAAACCTCCTCATGATCGAGGCATCGGCCAGGAAGGTCTCCGCCAGGGTGTACAACCTGCATGGAGAGCTGATTGACAAGGTAGACGATCTGATGGGTTCCGCCGGTCGGCGGTAAACCTGTCTCGGGCAACGAGAAATCCCCTCAGTCGAGGCCGAAGTAATCCAGGATGCGACCTCGAATGTCATCTGATTGAACCAGCTCGAGCACGTCGAGCAGTCGTCGCAGGTCCCGCTGGCGCTTCTCCTCAATTTCAGAGCGAGAGAAGTCCCCATCGACGGGCCTGCGGATGAAACGGTAGCGTTCCGCAGTGTCAGCCTGTTCTATGATGCCCCTTTTTTCGAGACCGATGAGACAGTACTCCGCTCGCCTGTCTCCCCTGTTGCGTCCGGTCAACTTTTCGCGCAGCTCATCCGCATCGATTGATCCGTTGGGGCTATTGGACACCTCCAGGGCCGCCAGCTCCAGAAGGTCGGCGGATGGGTTCATCCAATCGATGAAATTCTGCTGGATGCCCAGGTCGCTCTCTTCATAAAGCAGCAGGCAGCGGGCCGGCTCTCCATCGCGGCCCGCCCTGCCGATTTCCTGGTAATAGGATTCGATCGAGCCGGGGATCTGGGCGTGAACGATATAGCGGATGTCCGGCTTGTCGACCCCCATGCCGAAGGCGTTGGTGGCAAGCAGCATGAGCCCATCCTCGGGTTTCGATGCGGAGAAGCGGTCGTAGATTCGCTTCTTTTCAGTCGGCGATAACTTTCCGTGGTAGAGCTCGATCCGGTCGCTTCCCCGGATCTCCCGCAGCGTCTCAGCCTGTTCCTCGAGCGTCTTGATCAGTGAGAAATAGACGATTCCCGTGCCTCCATCTTCAGCAAGCTCCCGGATATGTTCGAATTTTTCGGTGTCGGACCAGACCTCCACGGCTGCGAGGTCGAGGTTGGGCCGGTCAATTCCTTCGGCAAACAGCTTCAGCTCTTTTTCATCCAGTTGAAGAACCTCCCGAATGTCCTTCCTCGCCTGGCAGGTGGCTGTAGCCGTAAGGGCAATCGTCTGGGGGAAGTCCAGGATTTTTCGGAAGTCGCCAATCTCGCTGTAGGCTGGCCTGAAGTCATGCCCCCACTTGGTTATGCAGTGAGCCTCATCGATTGCGAGGAGCTTGACTCCGCCGGGGATTTCTTTGAGGGCAGCTCTGAATTCCTGCTTGTACATCCGCTCCGGGGTGGCGTAGATCAGTTCATATTCTCCGCGCGCGAGAGCCTGGTAGCGCTCTGTTCGGGTTTTTCCGTCGAGTGTCGAGTTGATGAACTCAGCGGCAATCCCTTTTTTCTTGAGAGCGGCGACCTGGTCTTCCATCAGGGCGATCAAGGGGCTGAAGACGAGGGTCACGCCTTCTTTGTCGAGCGCCAGCGCCGGAAGCTGGAAACAGAGGCTCTTGCCTGAACCGGTTGGCATGACCACGAGGGCCTGATTCCCCTCCATGATGTGGCTAATGACCTGCCCTTGTAGAGGGTAGAGCTCTTTGATCGAGAAGCGGCTCTCAAGTATCTGTTGAAGGTTTTTCGCCATAGATTCCGCCAATTTCAGTGCTTGGAAGCGACCGATGAGAGCAGTTGGCCGCATTTGTTGCAACGGGCTTCATTAAAACAGGTAAAAAGGCCTACTTCCCGCCGAGGAGGCGCTTTTAGCCTTTGTCGACGAATCTACCACCGGTAGTATAGAATTACATTGGGAAGATAATAAGCTGACTCTTCCGGGTCTTTTGGCTGTGGTGGTGGCGGCCTCTACGTTTAAAGAAATTAACTTCAGGATTTGAAATGAACCCGCTTCGATTCGGACCGCGGCCTTTCTGGCTGTTTTTCTGTGTGTTTACCTTTTTTGCATGTAGTGATTCCGCCTCAGCTCAGGGGCTTCTGATTACGGAATTCCAGGCATTCAATGAAAGCACCATCCAGGATGAAGACTCGGAATATACCGACTGGATAGAGATCTTTAATTCCGGAGATGCTGCGGTCAATCTGGACGGCTACTACCTGACCGACAGCGTTGAGGAATTGGCCAAGTGGCAGTTTCCTGCGGTTACCATCGGGCCCGGAAGGTTCCTTGTCGTATTCGCTTCGGGAAAGGACCGCAGGAGTGCCGGTTCCGAGTTGCATACGAATTTCAGCATCGAGCGTAACGGTGGGGAGATCCTGGTTCTGATCACGCCGGATGGATCGTCCGTCGTTTCCGGGTATACCGAGATACCTGAACAGATCGAGGACGCATCCTACGGCATGGCGACCGATTCGGTTTTTGCCGAGCCGCTTGGTGAGGGCGCATCGGTTCGCGCCCTGGTGCCTCAGAACGATATTCTTGGCGACACCTGGAGAGCGTTCGATTTTGATGACAGCGGTTGGGCCGAGACCACCTCTGGTGTCGGCTTCGAGGGTCGTCCACCCGGCTACCAGGCCCTGATTGGAACGGATTTCCTGGAGGAGATGTACCGGGTAAACCCGACAGCCTACATTCGTTACGATTTCCAGATTGAGAACCCGGCTGAGCTGGACATGATGGTGCTCGGCATGCGCTACGATGATGGGTTCTCAGCCTTTCTGAACGGCGAGCTGGTGGCCAGCGCGAATTCTCCCGCCGCGGCAGCGTTGACCTGGAACTCCGATGCGAGCTCCAGTCATGCCGATCGTCTCGCGGTCGATTACGTTGAGTTTGATGTTTCCGATCATATTTCCAGCCTGCGCCAGGGTCGGAACGTGCTGGCGATTCATGGGCTCAACACCTCGCAGACGAGCAATGATTTTCTTATCTACCCGAGGCTCCGGACCGTGGTGGTCGGCGACATCCAGATCGCTACCCGGCAGTATTTCGATGCGCCTTCTCCGGGAGCTCCGAATAACGAGGGATTTGAGAGCGTGGCAGAGAAGCCGGCGTTTTCGAGAGAGAGCGGCGCCTACACAGGGTCTCCGACAGTGGAACTGAGCACCGAGGTCCCGGATGCCGTCATTCGTTACACCATGGATGGCTCGGTCCCGGATGAGACCTCAACCGTTTACTCTGAGCCGATTGTCGTCGATGGAGCGATCGAGATCATTGCGAGGGCCTTTGAGGATGGCAAGCTTCCCAGTCCGGCCAAGCGGGAGACCTATCTGCTGCTCCACTCGAATGTCAGCAACTTCTCTTCTAACCTGCCCGTGGTTATCGTCAATACCTTCGGCCGGCAGATCAGTGAGAGCTGGACCGAGGGCTACGCCTTGATTGTCGAGCCAGGGGAGACTGGCAGGGTCAGGTTGACAGATGAACCCCACTATATCGGCAAGACGGCCTTCAAACGCAGGGGGTCGAGTACCGGTGGGCGGCAGAAGCTGTCGTTCACCTTTGAGGCCCGCAACTCCGAGGGAGATGACAAGGACGTGGAGATTTTTGAATTTCCAGAGGAGTCCGATTACGTCATGTACGGCCCCTACAATTTTGACCGGGCCCTGATGAGAAACGCCCTGATGTACGAGCTCAGCAATCGAGCAGGTCGCTGGGCGGCTCGTCCGAGATTCGTCGAATGCTACCTGCACACCAGGGCTGGGCCTATTTCTTCCGCCAGCTACTGGGGTGTCTACGTCTTCATGGAGAAGATCAAGAGAAACAGCGGACGGGTGGATATCGCGAAGCTGACCGAGCAGGACAATGCCGAGCCGGATGTCAGCGGCGGCTACATCATGAAGGTCGATCGCCCGGATCCGGGCGACTCCGGCCTCACCGGCGCCGGCGGCTTGACGCTCCGCTGGGTTGAGCCGAAGGAACGTGAGAAGAGCACCCAGCAGGCCACCTGGTTGCGTAATTACTGCAATCGCCTGAGATCATCTCTCAATGCCAATACGATTATCGCCAATGACGGGGACTATATCGATGTCGGCTCCTGGATCGATCATCACATACTGAATGTCTATCCCAAGAATGTGGACGCCTTTCGTCTCAGTGGCTATATGTTCAAGGACCGTGGAGGGCCGCTCCAGATGGGTCCCATCTGGGATTTTGACCGCACCATGGGCTGCGCTGATGACGGGCGTGCCGCCGATCCTCGATCCTGGAATAATTCCGGGGGAGATGGAGGGACTCGGTATTTCCAATTTGGCTGGTACAGTCCGCTCTTCGGAAATCAGCCCCCCGTAGGAGACAGCGCCTGGGCGCGGGCCTACCGGGCGCGCTGGAATGAGCTGCGTCGCGGTCCTCTTGGGAATGAGGAGGTCATGGCCCTTATCGATGAGTGGGGATCCATGCTCAACGAGGCCGCCACCCGGAACTTCAACAAGTGGACCGGAGTGCGGCCGCGTTTTGGCAGCTTCCAGGGCGAGGTCAACCATCTGAAGACCTGGTTGACGAATCGTGGGAATTGGATGGATGCCCAGTTTATCGAATCGCCGCATCTCGAGCCCGAGGGAGGACTGGTCGACTCAGGAACCCAGGTTCAAATTCTCATCGGCGCGCCGGGCGCCACAATCTACTACACCCTTGATGGCAGCGACCCTCGCTCGGGGAACAACCCCTCGGCAACCGCGCTTCGCTACCAGGAGCCCATCACCATCACCGGGAATACGGTCGTCAGGACCCGCGCCAGGTTTGGCCAGGGAGCCTGGAGCTCGATCACCGAGGGCACCTACGTGACCTCCATACCGACCCTCAGCTTGACCGAGCTCATGTACCATTCTCTCGAGCCGACGCTCGCGGAGGATCCCAATGATGAGTTCTCCAAGACGAACATGGAGTTCCTCGAGCTGAAGAATATCGGTGACGAGGAGGTCTCCCTGGCGGGAATCAGGTTCGGCAGGGGAGTGATCTTCGATTTTGATGATGCCCTGGTCGGGACACTTGCTCCCGGACAGGTCGTCGTGCTGGTCAATGAACCGGCGGCCTTCATTGCCCGCTATGGACAGGGGCCGACGATTATCGGTGAGTACAGGGGAAGCCTGAGTGACAGGAGCGAGACGATCCAGCTGCTGGGTCCTCTCGGGACGCCCATTTTCGAATTCGTCTACACCGAGACCTGGCATCCGACAACCGATGGGCAGGGGTTCTCGCTGGTTAACGTGAGCTCTGATGCTCCAGTTGACACCCTTGGTGAGGGCGCCTCCTGGCGGCCGAGCGCTGTCCTCCTGGGAACTCCCGGAACGCATGGCGAGGAACCACAGCCGCGCGGTGGACTCCAGATCGGCGGTGACCTCGACCAGGATGGAGGCCTGAGCATTACAGATGCCGTTGTGCTCCTCCAGTACCTCTTCCAGGCCAACGGGATTGAGCTTCCCTGCGGAGAGAGCGGTCTCGAGGATGAAGGTAACCGAACGCTGCTCGACAATGATGGCAGCGGCCTGGTGAACATCACCGATGCCGTGCATATCCTCAGCTTCCTCTTCCAGGGAGGCAACCCCCCGGCCCTCGGGCTCGAGTGCGTGAGGATCGAGGGCTGTCCGGATGCCTGCGCCGTCGAAGAATAAGCCTCGCTTGATTTCAACGGTGAGATCGCGAGCTGATTCCCAGGGGCAGGCTCGCGGGTGCTACCTGTGACGATAGACGATACGGCCTCGGGTGAGGTCGTATGGGGAAAGCGCCACGATGACCTTGTCGCCGGGCATGATCCGGATACGGAACTTCCGCATCTTGCCGGCAGTGTAGGCCATCACCTTCATCCCGTTGTCCAACTCAACGCGGAAGTTTGCGTTGCGGAGCTGTTCGATGACGGTGCCGTCAATCTCGATGGC
>DODI01000072.1:0-2957 GCA_003509045.1 Planctomycetota bacterium
AGAAGAAGGAGTCCAAGGAACCCGTCAAGCCGGAGAAGAAAGAGCCGGAGAAGAAAGCGGCGCCAGCGAAGCCTCCAGCGTCAAAGGCTCCCAAGGCTCCCAAGGTGCCAAAGCTCAACATTGCCCTCGAGGCTCTCAGCCGGGCCTTGAAGGGTGAGCTCACCGTCTTTGTCGAGGCTCATCGCGCGGATGGTGTCCGCTATGCCCTGCGCCTGCAGAAAGAGTTTAAGCTTGAGTTGACTCTTCTAGGCGCCGGCCGAGCGCTGGCGGCTTCCGCGGAGCTGGCCGCATCAGGTGTGACCGTGGCGGTCGGGCCGGTTCTTCACGGGTCCCTGGACCTGCGCCACAGCGCGCAGAGTGAGCGTCTTGCGGGTGCCTTTGCGAAGGCTGGAATCCCACTGGCTATCAGCTCCGGCGCCTCCTCCGGGGTCGGCTCGAGGTACCTTCGCCTCCAGGCCTGCGCCGCGGTACGGGGCGGACTCGATTCCTCCATGGCGCTCCAGGCGATCACCATGCAGCCGGCCAAATGCCTGGGATTGGAAAAGAAGATCGGCTCCATCGAGAAGGGGAAAGACGCGGACCTGGTTCTGCTCGATGGCCCTCCGCTTGATGTTCGAAGCAGGGTTGTCTCTGTCATAGTCGAGGGGAGGATTGATTCGAAGCGCCGGGCGGCGGCTGACAAAGCCGGGCAGGGACCGGCGGCGGGGTTGAGCTTCGATGCGATCAAGAAAAACGGCAATGGGTGGGTTCCCGGCGGTCCGACGATCCTGAAGAACGCGGTTGTGATGAGGTCGGCGGGCGGGGGCCTCGAGGTGATAGAGAAAGCGACAGTGGTTATCCGCAACGGCAAGATCGAGAAGGTAACGACCGATCCTGTCAAGGAGGATGCCAGCTGCGCCGTTTTCGATCTTGCCGGCCGCTTTCTTCTGCCCGGTTTTATCGATGCCCATTCGCATATAACCCTGAAGGGAGATGTCGATGATCTCTCTGAGGCTGTTAATGATGGGTTGCGTGTCCTCGACAGCTTTGATCCCTGGGATGATGATATCGCGGCCTTCCTGGGCCGCGGGGTGACGACCGTCGCCTTGAGCCCGGGACGGAATAATGTCGTCGGCGGCGCGGTCAGTCTCGTTAAGCTGCTTCATGGCGGGGTCCCCCTGAGGGTCCTGCGTAAAGATGCCGCGGTGAAGACCTCCCTGGCGCCCAACCTGAACCTGGCGCGCTATCCCACCGCCCACAGCGGCGCAGGTGATGCTTTCGGCGGCTGGCTGAAGAGTCGCTACGCAAAAGATTCAAAACGTCCCCGTGTACCCGTGGTCGCCTATTTCGAGAATATTACCCAGGCGGAGCGCGCCTTCGTCCTGGCGAGTGGGCATGGCGTTCCAATCGTCTTCCTGGAGGGGGTCGGTACAGATGGCGGGATCTTCGGGCAGCTCCCTCGAGGCGCTCGGGCGATCCTCGGACCCTATTCCATAGAGGAGCCTGAACGGGTCCTGCGCGCTCCTGCGATCCTGGAAGAGCAGGGCATTCCTTTTTCCTGGGCGACGGGTGGAACCCTCGTGGATCCCCTCAGTTCGGTCGCCCTGGCGATTATGTACGGTTTGAGCGAGGCCGAGGGGCTTCGATCCTTAACAATCCATCCCGCCGCCATTTATGGAGTGTCGGAGCGGATCGGAAAGATCGAGAAGGGAGCCGATGCCGATCTCGTTGTCTGGGATGGCAACCCGCTGACCCTGACCGCGCCAGTCAACCTGGTCTTTATCGATGGCGAGCTCGTCTACCAGGACGGACAGTCTATCGAGGCGCCCGTCAAATTGTCCGGGATAGCTGAAGATGCAGGCCCCCCGGCGGCGCCAGCGGCTCTGGAGGAGATAAAAAGTCCGGCGGCTCTTGAGCGGGCCTCGAGCCCGACCATCCTGGTCAGGGCGAGGAAGGTGCATACGGTTTCAGGTGAGCCCCTCGAGCCGGGGCAGGTCCTGATTCGCGCCGGCAAGATCGTCCAGCTCGGCAAGAGAATAGACATCGATAAGGCGACTCCCGGTCTTCTGGTCATCGATGTTCCCGGCACCATCTGTCCAGGGTTGATCGATGCGGGCTCCGGCCTGGGGGTGAGCGGAAGACGAGCTGATGAATTTCGGGAGCTGACGCCGGGTCTGCCGGCACTGCTCGGAAGTGACCTGGGCAACAGCGACCGCAGGGCGGCCTTGCGCGCTGGAGTGACCGTGGCGGCTGTTACGCCCGGCGATCGCAATGTCATCGGCGGCCTTGGCGGAGTGATCAAGACGCATGGAGCCGGCCTTGCGGAATCGGTTCTCAAGGAGACCTCCTTCGTCGCCATGAGCCTGACGGAGATGGCCTCCTCCGGCAACAGGAACCTCCGCTCGGGCCGGCCCACCAGCTATCTCTACCGGATACCGAATACGAGGATGGGTACGGTATTTCTTGCCAGGCGGGCCTTAATGGAGGCTCTCCCGGGAGCCTTGGATGCCGGCCGCGCGGTTGGTGATCTCAAGGCGATGCTGACCCCTGCGGAGCGAGTTGTTCTGCGGGAGGTACACGCGGGAGATCGTATTCTCCGGGTCCGGGCGCAGGCGCGTTACGAGATCCTGACGGCGCTTCGCATTGCCGAGGAGTTTGGATTGAAGATCCAGATCGAAGGCGCCAGGGAGGCTATTCATCTTGTCGATCTGCTTAAGGAGAAGCAGGCGGCATTGGTGCTGAGCGCCGGGGAGACCTGGTCCGGTCGGGAGTTGGAGGCGAACTTCAACCTGGGCGCTCGTCTTCCCGCCGAGCTTTACAGGGCGGGTGTTCCCTTCGCCTTCTATTCGGATACGGCCTCTTTGCTGGCTTCCCTGAGAGAGAGAGTCACCTGGCGTGTTCGCAACGGTCTGTCCGAGGCGGCGGCCCTGGAGGCTCTGACCCTGGCCGCGGCACGCATTCTTGGCGTCAGCGACAGG
>DODI01000552.1:0-3563 GCA_003509045.1 Planctomycetota bacterium
CTGTCGGCGATGACCTCCGGCTTGATCGTGCGACCGGCGACCTGGAGCCCCTCGGTGTTACCGTGTGAAGACAGGCACACCACCACGGGTTCTGCCAGCAACGAAACTTCACGGCACCACCGCTGCAAATCCCCTGCGTTACTCAAAGCACGCCGCCGGACCTGCACTTTTGGCGTACGTTCAAAAAAGGCCTTGAGCATGTCCCCAAATGCGTATTCCTGCTGGCCGAGATCTTCCTCCCAACGCGCCTCGATAACCACCAGGTAGGTCACTCCCGGCTCAGCGGAAACCCGGCTTGCATTCCAATCACTCCAGTCCTTGCGGCCATCAGGCCGCCATTTACCAGTCAAGGAAGCGCCGCCGTCGGCTAGCTCAAACCACCCCTCTCCCCTGGCAGACGGCTCCTGGTAACGAAACTCAAAGCGCCCATCCTTGATCTTGCCCTTAATCGTCGATCCCCCCTCGCCCGAGTAAATCCCCTCGATGCCGTCACCTTCGCGGACAAGTCTCAGCCGCCCATAGCTGCTGCTCCAGAGACCGGCAAATCCAGTCTCTCTTTCTGTCCGCTTGCCTTTCCATTCCAGCCAATCCTGGCTTCCGGTCGAACGCCATTTTCCCGCAAAGGTTCCACCGCCGGCTCCCAATTGAAACCACCCTTCACCAGCCGTGTCGCCTTCTCGGTAGGTAAATTCAAATCGGCCCTTGCTGACCTGCCCCTGGAGCGCACAGGACGCGCCCCTCATCGAATAGCTGCCCGTAATCCGATCGCCCTTTTGCTTCAGCTCCATCGGGCCGAACGTTGTCTCCCACCTCCCCTCAAATCCACCCTCCGAGCCCGAGCAATGGGCGCTTACCAGCAACGACGCTAAGGCCACCAGGCGCTTCATCGGGAATCTCCTTGGAGTCAATCAAGGGAACGCATCCCTCATGGGTAACAGCCAAACCGAACCACTACTCTAAGCGAGCCTCTTCCAACTGGCAAGGAAGCGGACACCCCGACACCTCGCCAGGCCAGGTATTATTCGAACCTCCATCTCCGCAATAAACAGGACGCCCTGCTCTTTCTTCAACCAACGCCCGCCAACTTTGTTTTTATGTACATTTACAGACAACTCCCAACTCAAACCCCGGAGATCCTTCAGCGAAAAACCACCTGATCACGAGCTTTTGGCGGCTTCCTGTTTCGCCCATCATTAGCAGCCAGCGAAGTAGAACCATCTGCATGCAAAGATGCCGGGAAGTAATTTAAATCCGCCCGGTTGTTAACTATACTGAAGGCATGAAGAGGAAGCGTGGTAGCCCGGTCATCTTTGCCTGCCTACAAAGGCGCGCTCATCGCATCGAGGCAAACCACCCATGCTGAACATCACTGACCGTCAGTTCGCGAAGGGACCCTCCACGTTGGGCCGCCGTGACTTCCTCCGCATCGGCGGCCTCTGCGGCCTGTCGCTGCCGAGTCTGCTGACAAGCCTGTCCCAGGCCTCCACCGGGCGAGATCTATACAAGAAGAAATCGGTCGTCTTCCTGTTCCTGCAGGGCGGACCGCCGCAGGTCGAGACCTTCGACCCCAAGTTCGATGTTCCCGCCAACATCCGCAGCTGCACCGGAGAGGTCCAGACCAACCTGCCGGGTGTCTGGTTCGGCGGCACCTTCCCCCAGATGGCGAAGAGGGCCGACCGGATGGCGATTGTTCGCTCTTTCGCCACGAATGACGGGGGGCACAACCATATACCGATCCTGACCGGCCGTCATCCATCGGGAGCGGCCATGGGAGCGCTCTGCGCCCAGGGAACCGGAATTCTGCATCCCCGCTCCGGGATCCCCATGAACACGGTGATCATCCCGGAGGCCGTAGCGCCCGAGCTCAAGCTCGGAAAACCGACCGCGACCTTCGGGCTCCCGAGAATCGAGGCCCAGGTTGCCGGGGCGGGAAACACCGGCGGTCTCTACAAGGGCTTCGTTCGAAACGGTAAGGCCGAGCAACTGGCCAACTTCAACCTGAAGCTTCCCCGGGATCGCTTTGTCAATCGCTACCAGCTCCTTGACGAGCTCGACGGGCTCAAGCGCCGTCTCGACCAGACCGGCGAGGTCGATGGGATCAGCGAGGTGGAACGCCAGGCCTACGACCTGCTGCTCCGCGGCGTTTCCGACGCCTTCGATCTCTCAAAGGAAGACCCGAAGACCATCGCGAGATACGACACCAGCCATCTCTTCAACATGCGCGACTACCACGAGGGCGGCAAGTACTTCCTCTTCAACGGCAAGAAGCGGCTTGTTGACCAGCTTCGATGGAGCAACCTGCTGGGCAAAGAGATGCTGCTGGCCCGGCGGCTGTGCGAGGCCGGCTGCGGATACGTGACCATCGTCGACTCGAGCTGGGATTTCCACGGCAGCGGCGCCAACAACCCCGGCACCATCGTCGGCATGAACGCGCTTGGCAACCAGGTCGACCACGCGGTTTCCGCCTTCCTCGACGACCTGCAGGACCGCGGCATGAGCGATGACGTCCTTCTTGTCATCTCCGGTGAAATGGGCCGCTCCCCGGTCAAGAAGAACAAGGACGCCGGCACCGACCATCACGGCTCCCTGACACCTCTCCTCCTCGCGGGTGGAGGCCTCAAGATGGGCCAGGTCATCGGCCGCTCCGACAAAACCGGCCACCGCCCGGCCTCGACGCCCTACACGCCCGAAAACCTCCTCGCCACGATTCTCCACACCATGTTCGACGCGGCCGAGCTCCGCGTCTCCCCGGAGCTCCTGCCCCCCGAGCTCAGCAAGATCCTCCTTGAGGGCAAACCGATCAAGGAGCTGTTCTAAGTCATCCTGCGGCGGGGTGCTTAAAGATGTATTTTACTGAAAACTACATCTCCCGTTTCCCGCCTATTACCCTTTACCTATCAATCCTTTTCCAGCCATATACGGCAAATGCGGATCACGACTCCAATCGTCATAAGGAAGAAGCAAACATGAGTTTCATGAAACACCTCACCATCATCAAAGCCTTGTTGGTGCTCACTCTGACCCTGCCGGTTTCAGCCGGGGAGAAGACCTTACCCGACCCGGACGGAAAACCTGCTGACCTCTCCAAGCCGGTCCAAGTTTATATCCTCCTGGGGCAATCCAACATGCTGGGGGCCGGAAAAATCAAGGGCGGCGACGGCTCGCTCGGACACGCGGTCAAGGAGAAGAACCTGTACCCCTACCTCGTGGATAAGGCGGGAAACTGGACCGAGCGCAAGGACGTGCGGAATGTACGAGTGATGGGAAGCGGCACCGGTGGCATGCGGGGTTTCAATAACGAGTGGATGACCATCAAGGGAGGAAAGATCGGCCCGGAATTTGGTATCGGCCACCACGTTGGCACTGCCGTCGACGCGCCGGTCCTGATTCTCAAGAGCTGCATCGGCAATCGCGCCCTGGGCTGGGATCTGCTGCCGCCGGGAGGTGAGGGCTTTGAGTTTACCGACAAGAAGGGTGTCACCTGGGTCCATCCCGGCTACAAGGGTTCCCCTGAACGCTGGGTGAAGGGCACGGAACCGAAAAAGATCAAGTGGTACGCCGGC
>DODI01000114.1:0-3420 GCA_003509045.1 Planctomycetota bacterium
CGGCTCTCTATCTTGGAGCCATCCTCCTTCTAAGCCTGCAGACGGCCTCGGCCCAGATCGTCATCAACGAGATCCAGGCATCGAACAGGGAGACGATCGAGGACGTCGATGGTGACAGCCCGGACTGGGTCGAGCTCCAGAACGTCTCCGCCACGCCCTACGATATCGGCGGCCATGGTCTGAGCGATGACTCGACGAACCCCCTGAAATGGATCTTCCCTTCCTACGTCCTCGACCCCGGCGAGCGGCTCCTGGTCTGGTGCTCCGGCAAGGATCTGCAGTTCCCCTCCGAGGAGCAGGTGACCCGGCTCGGTTCAACGATCGAGGTCCGCCCGACAGTCCTCGGCCTGGAGCAGGAGTGGAGCTACCTGAGCGGGCTGCCGGAGAGTGTCGGCCCCGCCGCCGGGTGGAGCCAGGCCGGGTTCGACGCCAGCGGCTGGGCGCGCGGACTGCCGGGCTTCGGCTTTGGAGATGATGACGACCGCACCGAGTTCGAACGCGGCGTTGGTGCCATCTTCCTCAGGACCACCTTTGACGTCGACAATCTGGAAGCCCTGGAGAGCCTGGTCCTGCAGGTCAACTACGATGACGGCTTCGTCGCCTGGCTCAACGGAACCCGGGTCATCTCGATCCACTTCCCAGAGGACGAGGAGCCGACCTTCGCGAGCAATTCCACCCGGTCAAGAGAGGCTCGACGGGTACAGCGCTGGATGGTCCCGGAATGGATCGACCTCCTGCGTCCCCAGGAGAACCTGCTGGCCGTCGCGGTGCTCAACAGGACCCACAGCAGCAACGACATGAGCTTCCTGCCGGAGCTGGGAACTGTCGGACCTACCTTCCACACCAACTTCGAGCTGGACTCCGATGGGGAGGTCATCATTTTCTCGAGCCCCGAAGGCGAAATAATCGATGGCCTCGACATGCCGGAGCAGAGCATGGACCGGTCCTACGCCCGCGTCCCTGATGGAACAGGAGATTTTGGCTACCTGCTCTACCCGACGCCCGGAACGGCCAATGACACCCACTCCTCGGACCGGATCCTGCCCTACGAGGTGGGTTTCAGTCCTTCCGGAGGATTTAAGGACGGCGCCCAGAGCGTCACCCTCTCAGCCGACATCCCCTTCGATGATTTCCAGATCAGGTATACCACCAATGGAACGGCTCCCACGCAGACAAGCTCCCTCTACAGCGAGCCGATACAGATCTCCAGGGACAGGGTTATCCGGGCTGCGGGTTTCCTCGGCGACCAGCTAGTCCTCGAGCCTGCCTCCGAGAGCTATTTCATCACCAGCAGAGACCTTGTCCTGCCTGCTCTCTCGGTTTCAATGGATCCGGGACACTTCCAGGAAGTACACAACAACACCGGCGCAAGAGGACGCGCGGCGGAGCGCGAAGGCTTCCTCGAAATCTTCGAGCTGGATGGTAGTCCTGCCCTCAAGACCGGCTTCGGCATGCGGCTGCACGGTGGAGCCGGCCGCAACGGGGGCTTCAGCATCAAGAAGGCCTACAAGGCCTACTTCAGAGGAGAGTACGGCGACAAGAAGCTGCGCTACCCGATCATTCCCGACACCGGTGTCGAGGTCTTCGACAAGCTCGTGCTACGCTCGAACTTCAACGACGCCTTCCGAACCGGCGGCGGAGCTTCCTACATTCGCGACCAGGTCCTCCGTGATCTCCACCAGGACATGGGAGCGCTCGTCTCCAATGGATCCTGGTACAACCTGTTCGTCAACATGCAGTACCGCGGGGTCTACAACGTAGTCGAGCGGATGGACAAGGTCTTCTTCGCCTCCTATTTTCCCGAAGATGGAGAGAACTGGGACGTGATCAAGACCGGGGATGACATCCTTGATGGTGACAGCATCGCATGGACAGCGATGCTCAATTTCTTCCGGAACACGAATATGCGGGAACCCGGAAATCTCGAGTTGGCCGCCGAAAAAATCGACATCGAAAACTATACGTCCTACATGCTCCTGAACATCTGGGGCCAGAACCATGACTGGCCCCACAACAACTGGTACGCCGCCCGTCCGCGCCGTGAAGATGGAAGATGGATCTTCCTGAGCTGGGATGCTGAATTCGGCCTCGGCCGTAATCCCGGGGGCTGGTCATCCGACACCTTCAATCATGTGCTGAGCAGAAGCTCGAGCCTCTCGACCATCATGAGCAGCCTCATCAACAGCCCGGACTACGCCCAATACCTGATCGATGAGCTGGACCGCTATCTTGAAGGTCCGCTCTCGCCGCAGAATGTCATCGCCGAAATTCGACGACATAAGAGCGCGATCGAGGGCGACATGATCGAGGAATGCCGGATGAGCGGCCAGTCGATCGGCGCCTGGAATGCCAACGTGAGAACCCTCGAGGTCTTTGCCCAGCGCCGCGGCCCGGCCATCAGGACAGCCATTCTAAACTCAGCCCGCATCCCGATGCCGCGGGCGCGCTATACGCGGCCGAATACGATCGAGTTGGTGGACCCGGTAGAGATCCGGATCTTCGGCACCCGCTTCACCGACAATACCACCGTCGCCTTCAACGACATACCAGCTCCCCGGACGGAGCGGATCTCCAGCCGCGAGTTGCTGGCCGTGGTGCCGGCCGACATGAGCCTGGAGGGCCAGCCGACGATCACCCTGGCTGACCCCGTCCAGGGCCACTTCACTGCCCGGGAGCTGCTCGAGGTCACCCTCGTCCGCCCAGCGCCGAGAGTCATCCGGCCTGACCTCGGCTCGGAGAGCGGTGGAGACACCATCACGATCGAGGGGGAAAACTTCACCGAGGGCGCCCGGGTTGAATTTAACGGTGTCCCCTCGCCGCAGGTTGAAGCCGCAGGAGACACCGGGGAGGCTCTCTCCGTGGTGACTCCGCCGGGACAGGGGCTGGTCAAGGTACGTGTCATCAACACCCGGCCGGGAGACCTGCCCTCCACGAACGAGCTCGACTTTGTCTACATCCCCTCGGAACCCGAGAGCTTTCTGCGCGGCGACTGCGACGGAGACGGACGCCACAGCATCAGCGATGGAATCTGCATCCTCTCCTACCTATTCAGGGGAGTCCAGATCGGCTGCCCCGACAGCATCGATACCGACGATTCGGGAAGCCTCGGACTCACCGACGCGGTCTACCTGCTCAACTGGCTCTTCCGCCTCGACCCGGCCCCCGCCGCGCCGTTCCCGAGCTGCGGCAGCGACCCGACCGGCGACGAGCTTGACTGCCCCGTTGGAGGCTCCTGCGGCTGAGCCCGCGCCCCGGGCGGCAACCCTCAGACCTGCATCTGGAGCAGCTCGCCAATCGCATCCCGCACCTGCTCGAGCTCCGCCTCGCTCAGCTCCGGATTGGAAATCTCATAGGTCCTCTCGCTCTCGCGGCGTTCCTGGAGCTCGAGCCACTCAAATTTGTCGCGAATGAAGGTGCCCT
>DODI01000376.1:0-20145 GCA_003509045.1 Planctomycetota bacterium
GAGAGGGCCATCCCCTACGCCGAAGACGGCTTCAGGATCACGCCGGAGCTGGCCAGCTTCTGGATTCGTCCCGGCCTCTTCGGCAGGGTCTCCACCCGTGACCGACTGAGCCATACCGAGGTAGGCAGGGAGATCTGCTTCAAGGAAGACGGAGAGGCCTACCAGGCGGGCGAGATCTTTTGCCAACCCAGGCTGGCGGAAACCTACAGGCGTCTCGCCGCCGAGGGCGCCGAGAGCTACTACCGGGGCAAGCTGGCCCGGGAGATTGCGGAGGACTGGGAGGCGAACGGCGCGCTGGTCACCCTGGCTGATCTCGAGGGCTACTCCCCGACTGTTCGCGAGCCTCTCTCCGGAGATTTTCGGGGCTATGAGATCCTCTCGACTCCCCTCCCCGGAGGCGGAGTGGCTCTCCTGCAGACCCTGGCGCTCATGGAGCGCCAGCTGCAGGATTCCATCCCCGCGCACAACAGCCCGGCCTACATCGACGGACTCTCGAACATCCTGAAGCGTGTCTGGAGCGACCGTCTGGCCAACCAGGGCGACACGAACTTCGGCACCCCGGCAGATAAGACCTTTCTGACCGCCGATTACCTCGACGCCCTGACCGAAGGAGACTGCCCCCAGGGGCCGGCGGACTGCCCCGACACCACCCAACTGACCATCGTGGATGACGAAGGAAACTGCATCTCCTTCTCCCACTCGCTGGGCTACAACTCCGGAGTCTTCGCTCCGAAGCTGGGCATCCTTTTCAACAACTGCATGAGCGCCTTTGATCCGCGCCCCGGAGGCGCCAACTCGATCGCGCCCGGGAAGGCACGGAGCACCGCTGTCGCCGAGACCATCGTCCTTGAGAACGGCAAGCCAAAGCTTGCCCTCGGCTCACCCGGAGCGGCTCGGATCACCGCGGGCATCTCGCAGGTGATCCTCAACGTGACCGTCTTCGGTATGAATGTGGCGGAAGCCGTCGTCCATCCCCGCTTCGATGCCTACGCCGACAGGACGCTGCTGCTGGAGTCCCGGTTTCCCGCCAAGGTCGTCGCCAGCCTCGCCGAGCGAGGATGGGATATCATCCAGAGCCCCAATCCATTCGGAGTCATAGGACGAGTCTACGCCGCGGAGCTCGCGGGCCGGGATCCGCTGAGGGTCATCGCCGGGGTCGATCCGGGAGCATCCGGAGCGGCCTACCGTGAAATCGTGGAAAATTAGATGGCCGCCATACCGCGGTCCCCTTCAAGTCCCCTGGAGATCGCCATCATTGGAGCAGGTCCCATAGGTCTCGAGGCCGCGCTCTACGCCTCCGCCCTGGGACACCGGCCCACGGTGTACGAACGCCTCGAGGCCGGCGCCAACATCAGGCGCTGGGGCTTTCTCCGGCTTTTTTCTTCATGGAATCTCAACACGTCACCCCTCGGCCTTGCCGCCCTCGAGGCGCAGGGCCTGCCGATACCGCAGGCGGAAGAATATCCAGGAGGCGGTGAATATTGCGACCGCTACCTCGCTCCGCTTGCCGCGGCGCTGGGCAATCGAGTTAAGACAGGCCGCGAGATTCTCGCCATCTCGCGCGCCGGCCTGCTGAAAACCGAAGCGATCGCCTCCCCCGAACGCGCCCGGAAGCCCTTTGAGCTGCTCGTGCGAAACAGGGAGGAAGAACTGGAAACGGCTGAAGCCCAGGTGGTGATCGACGCATCAGGGGTCTACCAGCACCACGGAAGCCTCGGAAGCGGAGGTATTCCAGCTCCGGGAGAAAAAGAATTTTCCGAAAAGATCGCCTACCACATCCCGGATGTCCTCGGCGACGATCGGTCCCTCTACGGGGGACAATCCACGCTGCTGGTTGGGGCAGGCTACTCAGCCGCCACCATCATCCATTCGTTCATCGAGCTCATGAAAACGGCTCCTGGAACGCGGCTGATCTGGGCCCGCAGGGACACGCGTCCGAAACCCCTCCCGCGCCATGAAGATGACCCCCTCCCCCAACGCGACCGGCTTGCCGAAACGGCCAATCTCTTCGCCGAATCACCTCCGAAGGACTGCGAGGTTCTCACGGGACTCGTCACCTCGAGGATTGAAGAGTCGCAGGGACGCCTGAGGGTCGAGCTGCGGGGCGAGACGCCGGCCGAACGCCGAACGCTGGAGGTTGACCGGGTCATCTCCATGACGGGGTACCGTCCGGACACCAGCATCCACCGCGAGCTCCAGGTTCACCTCTGCTACGCCACCGAGGGCCCGATGAAGCTCGCCGCCGCCCTGCTGGGTGAGGACTCCAACGGCGACTGCCTGGCACGGAAGGGACTCCCTGGCGATACGCTGAGTCATCCTGAGCCCGGATTCTTCAGCGCCGGGCACAAGAGCTACGGCAGGAGAAGCGATTTTCTCCTGCAGACCGGAATTGAGCAGGTGCGCGACATCTTCCGGCTGGTGGAGAGAGACGAAGACCTGGACCTCTACGATGAGGCCGGCTCGTCATGACAGGACACGGAAACGAGACCAGGGAGCTGGCGCCTGCGCAGGAGCTCGAGAGTCTCGACGAGCTCTGGTTCCAGGTCGGGGGAACCTTGTGCAATCTATCCTGCAATCATTGCTTCATCAGCTGTCACCCGGGCAATGACACCTTCGGCTTCCTCAGCATCGAGACCGTCAGGAAATACCTCCGGGAATCTGAGACGCTCGGGGTCAGGGAGTATTATTTTACCGGCGGAGAGCCCTTCCTGAACCGCGACATGATGCCGATCCTCGAGGAGACCCTCGCCATCGGCCCCGCTACGGTGCTGACCAACGGCACCGTCTTCACTCCAGCCTCCATCCGGCGGCTGCGCGACATCTCTCGAGCTTCGTCCTACAGCCTCGAGCTGCGCGTCAGCATCGATGGCTACAACCCGCAGACCAACGACCCGATCAGGGGCGAAGGAACCTTCAAGCAGGCCATCAGGGGGGTGCGCATGCTGGTCCAGGCGGGTTTCCTCCCTATTATCACCATCGCGCAGACCTGGCCAGAGCAGGATGGCCCCGGGATTTTTGATTCCTTTGTCGAGACCTTGAAGGCGGCTGGTTACGAAAGACCGCGCATCAAGATCCTTCCGACCCTTCACCTTGGCATGGAAGAGGAGCGCACCCGGCCATACTCCCGCTCAGAAAGAATCAGCGTGGAAATGATGGAGAACTACGACAGCAGCCAGCTGCTCTGCAGCCGCGGACGAACGGTAACCGATCGCGGGGTCGCCGTCTGTCCCCTGCTCATCGAAGCGCCCGATGCCCACCTCGGAGAAACCCTGGAGGAGGCGAGCGGAGCCTTCCGGTTGAGCCATGGAGCCTGCCATACCTGCTATGTTTACGGAGCGATCTGCTCAAATATCGGCGGCTGGGGAGTGGACTGAATGAACGCGAACTATCCGGAACAGGCAGCCCTCATCGGCGGTATCTACTCCAACCACCTCGCCCTCGAGGCGGCGCTCTCAGACATCAGCTCACGAAACATCGACTCCATCTATTGCCTCGGGGATCTCGGCGCCTTCGGTCCTCACCCGGACAGGGTCTATCCCCTGCTGAAAGCTCATTCAGTAAAAACCCTGGCCGGCAATTACGATGACTCCCTGGCACGAAACCTCCCGGACTGTCGGTGCGGATATACGGACCCGCGCGACAATCACTTCGCGAGACTGAGCTACCAGTACACCTACCGGAACACATCGGAAGAGAACAGAAGCTGGCTCCAAACACTGCCGGAAGAGATCCGCTTTGAGCTCGCCGGACTCAAGGTGCTGCTCTGCCATGGCTCGCCGCGGCGCCAGAACGAATTCCTCTGGGACTCGACCACCCCGGACCATTTCCTGGAAAAATTCTGCGCCGATTACCAGGCGGATGTCATCGCCGTCACCCACACGGGGATCAAGTGGAAGAGACGGCTTCCCTCCGGAAGGCTCTTCGTCAATGTCGGGGTCCTGGGAAGACCTGAGAATGATGGGTCGCGCCAGGTCTGGTATACGGTTCTGCGCGGAATGAAAGACCGCGTCACCTCCGAGTTCGTACCCGTCAACTACGACGCGGAGCGCCTTGCCCTGGAGATGAGGAAAGAGGAGCTGCCCGAGGAGTTCGCCGAGACCATCGAGTCGGGATGGTGGACCACCTGCCTCGAGATCCTGCCGGAGAAGGAGCGCCGGGCGGGACGGTATTGAGCTGCCCGGGCCGACCTATTCGCCGTAATCATCAGCGGTGAAGGAGACCACCGCCAGCAGGGTAGAGTCGGTCATTTCCGAGACGTTGACATCGACAAGATCCCACTGGTCAAAGCGGCAGACCAGGTCATTGAGATCCTTCTTCAGGCTCTCCCGGGTCGAGCTCAGTGTTTCGATCCGGTGGGCCAGCCTGGGACGTCTGTACTCGAGATTCTCGAGAATCGAATTGAGCGAGTGGAGCCTGGCGGTGTAGCGATCCTCGATCTCCTGGAATTCAAACCCCAGGACATTGTGGTCGCCGGATGAATCAATGAACGCATCCTTGCGCAGGCGAATCTCTTCCGCCATCTCAGCGATCAGGCCATCCCTGGCCTTCAACAGGATCTCCAACGCATCCCTGCGACGGAGATTCCGTCGTCTCTCCCTGACACTGCTTTCCAGATTTGAAGTTTCCTTCTGCATAAGACCTCACCACTCCCTGTCAAATTCTCCCCGCGAACGCTTTTCAGGGTTCCGCAGCGGACCATCGTTTCGTTTCAGAGGTCGGACATATTACCACACAACGATCTACAAATGGACAAAAGGAAAGCACCAGCGCGGTCCTCTTTACGGGAACCACGCTGGTGCTTATTGAGATCAGTATTCGGTTGCGCTCCTCAGGCCGACATTACCACTGCAGCGAAACGCCGAAGAGCAGGGCTCCGGAAGAAAAGATCGCGCGCTGACCCGCGACAGCCACATCTGTCTCGAAGGCCATTCTCCTCTCGGGAACGATGTCATAGGACAATTCGCTGAAGAGCAGGAGATTGTCTGAGACCGGAAAGCGCAATCCGATCGAGGGACGGAACATGATCTGGTAGATATCTTCAATTTTTCCGAATTGCGGATTCGAGGTGAAACTCGGCAGAGTGTTGAAATCAATAAAGGTCATTCCAATACCCACTCCCATGCGAAGCAGCAGACCCTCGCTGTCTTCAGTAAGGGGAATGTCGTAATCCAGGGTGCCGAGAACAGAGAGACGATCGTAGCCGCGAACGGCGAAGACCTGCTCCCCAACACCGGCTGTGTTGGCCTCGACTACATTGTCGGTCCAGTCGACTGAGAGACCCATGTAGATGTTCTTGGCCGTCTCGAGCTGAAGCTTACCTCCACCCACGATACCAATCTTGGTATGGGGGTCGCGGCCGGGATCAGCGAGATCGAAGGGAAAGCTCGGTCCCAGACGGAACTCCGCCTGCGCTCGCTGGTACATCATCTCTGCCTTCTGCACCGACTCGACAGTAATTTCTTCCTTATTCGACAGAGCACCGCCGAAATCATCCGTCTCGACCTTCGAGGTAATCTGCTCCGGAGCGCTCTGGCATCCGACCATAGACAAGGCCAGGAGCAGAATTAAACCGAAGGCGCGCATAGCGTCACGGGAAACCAACATTCCTACAACCTCCTAATTTCCTGCCTCAAACAACCATCCTCAGGCCGCTGAGACTCGTTATATTTATTTCTACTTCAGTAAGCTGATTATTGTACCTATCGGCCAAAGCCACCTCGCGAACTGACCAAAAACCCATATTGAGCAATACCAATACAGTCGCGAATTCACATTCAGAGATGCCGGATTCGGCACAAAGAGCCGGAATCAACGAAACTCGCCACTGGGCGCTCCCGCCAATTCAATTTACGTAAAATTATATTCCAGAACAAATTGCATTGCCTGGCAGCCTGTTGGAATCTCCTCAAAACCCCGCCGAGCGCCTGAGAATGGCAATGAAACTGAATGTATGGACTTAAACAAAAGTATCACCGTCATCACGGTTTATCAAGCGGATTTGAACATTAGTGCCTATCGGTACTTATGTGAAATTATCGGGTAATGGAAAGAACCCCGGCGACCGCCTGTATGAAACTATCGGAACCAATGGCTCTGGATTGCGGAAGCCTTCGAGATAGAATGTCAGGGTAGTGAGAGAACTCCTGCAATCCACTCAAACGAGGTAGCTGATGCCCCGTCAGATCCGCTGTCGATGCGGCCAGAAAATCCAGATCCGCAAGAGTGAGTGGGTCTATGTCGTTGCCGGAATCGGCATCGTGGGGCTGCTGCTGAACGCCGTGGTGATCATCTACCTCTATTCCCGTCTGGGAGAGGTGGAATCGCACCTCGCTCTTTCCAACCGGGCGCAGCCACCGCAGTTTCCCGCGGCTGGAGAGAACCCCTCGGCCCCATCTGCGCCAGACCTCGCCAAGGCACCGGAGGCCATCCAGGAAGAAGAGAACTCCACCTCACGGAAGACGACCCCCGGACCGACGAAAAAAAACGAAGTTCCGCCGGCTCGAAAGGAGCCCCTGGAAACGCCCACCACCACCATAGCCAAGGCCCCCGCCACCGGCGGCCTTGTGGAAAAACCTCTCGGCAGTTCGCTCGAACAGAAAGAACTGTGGAAGGAATTCTTCCGAGCTATCGAGGATCGCTTCAAACCTCCAGCCAGCGAGGGCGGCGACAACAGGAAGGTTCCCGGAGAGATCGCCCCGAGAACGGTCATCGAGGCCCCGGCCCTGGCAAGACTGCTCTTCCTCTCCAGGGGCAGCACCCTGCCTGTTCTCACCGCCGGACACCTGCTTGATCCCGACCCCCGAATTCACAACTATGCGATCCAATTGCTGCTCGACCAGCCGAAGCCCGGCCTCACCGAATCCAATACCATTCGCACCCTGATCTGCGCCGCGGCGAAGACGATACTGAAAAACGACCGCGGGGTGGAGCTGCTGGGACGATTCCAGCTCGATGAGAAGGCGGCCCTGCTTCCAGAGGCGAAAACCGAGTTTGATGAGTGCTGGAGCACTGTCATCACTCTTGCCGAAGGCTCTCGACCCGGCTGGCCCGACCTGGATACGTTCGCGGAATTGCTTGGCGGTCTCGAACGCGGCGGGCTGGACCTGGTGCTCGCGGTGGACACAACCCGGAGCATGGAGGCCGGCCTTCGGGACCTGAAGAAGGCCTGCAGCTGGCTCCTTCCCTCCCTCCAATGGGGCGCCAGCGGCGTTCGGGTCGGATTCCTGACCTACAAGGACAAGGTTGTCGAGACCCACGGTCTCTCCGAAACTCCCGGTGAAGACCTGCTGCCCCACCTCCTGGAGCTGAAAGCCCTCGGCGGCGGCGATGTGCCTGAAGGAGTCGATTCCGCTCTCAGGGCCGCCCTGGAGCTCGGTCGTTTCTCCTGGCGGCCTTCAGCGGCGAAGCGAATCGTGGTCATCGGAGATGCCCCTGCAAACTATTCCGAGTTGCCCGCCATAGAAAGCCTGGTGAGTTCCTGCCATGAACAGGATGGCTTCATCGTGCACATGATCGGGGTCCATCCGAAGGAAGGCAGCCGCGTCCCGTTCTTCGACAGGATCGCCGCCCGCGGAGGCGGGCGCAGCCCAACCTGTCCAACCGGGGACCTCGGCAAAGAGCTCCTGCTCGGATCTCTCAGGGCGGAAGATACCGCACTGCCCAAGGACCTGGCTGGCCTGCTGAGAAGGGCTTTCTCAGAGCTTCCCTGAATCCGCCCGAAAACCGAAAAGGACTCAGCCAGTCGAAGCTTCGTCGAAGCGGCGCAGGACGCCGACCACGACACCTCTGACATCGGCGTTCGGAACCATCATGCTCTCCATGGAGCCATTGGGAGACTGGAGTCGAATATGATCCTCTTCCCTGTAGATCTTCTTGATACAGGCCTTACCGCCATTGAGGACGGCCACGACCACATCGCCGTTGTGCACACTTTCGCGCTTTTCAGCAATGATGAGATCCCCATCTGTGAGATGGTCGTGCTTGAGTTCATTGCCGCGCACTCTCAGGGCGAAGAAGTTCCGTCCGTAAGGAAGCATCTCTGAAATATTGAGATCCTCCCTCTCCTCGGTCGCCTCGATCGGCAGACCTTCGCGGAAATTGCCCATCAGCGGCATCGAATAGCGCGACTTACGCTCCTCGACCGTAGCGATCAGCTCGATCGAACGAGCGCGGAACTTTTCACGCTTCAGGGCGCCCTTGCGCTCGAGCTGGTTGATGTGCTCGTAGACGGTAATCTTGGTGACTCCGAAGTTCGAGGCAATCTCCTCGAGAGTCGGAGAGATTCTCCGCTCATCGCGAAACTGCTGTATGAACTCCATGATTCGAAGCTGCTTCTCGGTAAAGTACATTTCTCACTCCTCTGCTTGATGATTCCTGTTAGCAGGAAAAAATTCGTTAACTTGACAGGCGAATCGAACTCTCAATTCGATCCCGCGTTTCCTTGGACTCACAACAGGAACTGCTGAAAACCAGCCAGCAGGGAAATGCGAAGGTCACTCCCTCCGCTCGAACCTGGCCGCTTTAAAGGCAGCTCCTGAACTTTTTGAAAACAGGGAATTTCAGACCGCCGGACACCGATTCAATTCCTTGCTGAGAGAGGTGCCCCTATTCCCTAATTCTTTATATTTAAAACACTTAGGTCTCGACAAGGTGAGTTCTCCGGAGTGATCTCACGCCGGGAAACCGTTCCTTGAAAAGATGATTACTGAGGCCCCACCCCAGGCTCGCCGCCAGTCTTCAGAACTCGACTGGTCATGAAGCTCGATTCTACCACCCGGGTAATTAGATGGTGGGCAAGAATTCGCCTACTATCTCCCTGCCCTGTAGCTTCCATTGCCCAACCCCGCTATTTTGCGTTGTTTATCAGGGATTGATCACTTGAAACTTTTCCCGTACAAGACCAAACTTTCCATCCCCCAAACGGGTCAATAACAGAAAACAGGGAGCTAAGATTGATGGCAAAGAAGCGCTCGGTAGGAATCGGCCTTGTCGGCCTGGGATTCATGGGCCTGACCCATCTTCGAGCTGCCCAGGATGCCAGGGGAGGCAAGGTGGTCGCGATCGCCACCAGCGACCCGAACAAGGCCCGGGGGGATTTCTCTAGCGTAGGCGGGAACTTCGGAGACGCCGGCGGGCGCGAGGACATGACGGGAATCTCCGTCCATCCGACGCTCGATACCCTCCTCGAGGACGACAGGGTAGACCTCGTAGACCTCTGCCTGCCGTCTTACCTGCACGCGCCGGCGGCCATCCGTTGCCTGCAGGCAGGTAAGGCCGTCCTGGTCGAAAAACCAATCGCCCTCGACCCGAAAGATGCCAGCAAGATGCTCCTGGCGGCTAAAAAGGCCCGCAGGCCTCTGATGGTCGCACAGGTGCTGCGCTTCATGCCGGAGTTCAGCCTCCTGAGCGATGCGGTAAAAAGCAAGCGCTGGGGAAAGCTCCTCTCCCTGCACATGAAGCGCATCATCTCGATGCCCGAATGGGGTGACTCCAGCTGGTTCGCCGACCCCGCCAAGTCCGGCGGCATGGTCATCGATCTCCATATTCACGATACCGACTTCATCGTCCATCTCTTCGGCAAGCCCAACGCCGTCTCGTCAAATGGTCTCGTCGACAAAAAAGGCGTGAACTTCATCAGGACGACCTACCACGGAAAAGCGAACGGACCGCTGCTGAGCGCCGAGGCCGGCTGGCTAAACGCCCCCGGGCTGCCCTTTGAGCACGGCTACGATGCGTTCTTCGAGAAGGGAACGGTTCACTTCAACTCTTCCACCGCTCCGGAGCCCCTGCTCTATACCTCAGCCGGCAGAGCGGCCCGCAAGCTGGTCATCAAGCCGGTCGACGGCTTCGCCAGGGAATTGCAGGCCGCTGTTCATTCGGTAAAGACCGGAAAGGTAGATCCGCGCCTGAAGGCGGCCGGCGCGGCCGACTCGCTTACAGTCTGCAACGCCGAGGAACGCTCCGTACGCTCCGGCGGCCGAACGGTAAAGATCCGCTCCTGAGCCCGGCTCGGCGAGACCAAAGCAACAGGAAGTGCTGCGAAAAAAGCCCGCCTCCTGTACAATTTTCTTAGTGGGCGCGCCGACCCCTGTAGCGCGGCTCTTAACCTCATTTGAACTGAACATGGCGGATACCAAGATGTCTTTCCCAGGCCGTTCTATCCTGATCTACACAGTCCTCTTTCTTTTCGTCTCCTCGATAACCTGCGCTCAGACCAGGGACTTCGCCTTCCTCGGCGTTTTTACCGAGGCCATCGACAAGCAAAAGACCGACAGCGGTCTGCAGATCATCTACGTCTACCCCGGCTCTGCTGGTAACGACATGGGTCTGAAAGAGGGCGACCAGATCATCGCCCTGAACGATTTCCTCATCCCCAATCGAGATCGCTTCGTGAAAGAGCTGCGCAAGGAGAACATCGGCGCGACGATCCGCTTTCTCATCAGCCGTGACGGCAAGAAGCTCAAGCTCAAGGGCAAGATCAAGAGCTACAAGAAGACGATGGGGATGATCCAGGATCGCCTGCGGACAAAGTATGTCGGCAAACCGCTGGAGACCCTGCCCAAGACCCTCTGGTGGAACCCGAAGACGGCCAAGTTCGAGCCTGCTAAAGATCCCCTGGGAGCCTTCAAGGACAAGATCGGCCTGCTGGTTGCCTACGACGACTGTCCCGGCTGCCAGAAGAACCGGGTAGACTTTCTCGCGCAGCTCTTCCTGCGCACCATGGGCGCAGGCGGCACCCTGCCCCTTGCCTTCGCCGGCATCTACCAGAGCGACACCCAGCTGAACAAGGGCGGCAGCAAGGAGTGTCTCACCCAGGCCATCAAGCTCTACGCTACCAAAAAGCCGCCCTTCCCCGCCGGGATCGCCCACTTCCCGGATGGATCTCCAGCTCCCAAAGACAGAGAAAAGAGCCTCTACCTTCACAACCACGGGGTCGTGATCACCGGGCCGGACGGCAAGGTCGCCTACCTCCAGGTCACCGGCTACCCGGACCAGGTAGCGATCCAGAAGACGATCGGCGAGCTCTTCGTGAAGCATTTCCAGCCGCCGAAGGTTCCGGCGGAAAAACCGAAGAAGGCCGGCAAAGGCGGTTGATCCGGCGGGCGCGGCGCTAAAGGTGAATCCTATGCAAGAGTCCGGCGCCTCGACGACGAAGTTCTCCACGCTGCCAAAGTCCATCCTCCTCGCAGGTGGACTCTGCGCCTTGATTGCCATTGTCGTCTTCAGCGTTTTTGTCGACCGAACCCCAACGCTCGACCCCGGGATCATCGAAAAATGGAAGGCAAGATGGGCCCGGGAGGGCCCGGTCGATTACGACCTCTCCATCAGCATCCAGGTCGACAGGGAGGACGCGTCGCGGGCAAAGGTAACGGTCCGCGAGGGAAAGCTCGTCTCACAAACCTACAATGGCCTGTCCCGGGCAAGCACGGACGATTCCTATACCGTCGCGGGCCTCTTCAGGACCATGGAGCGGGAACTCGAGCTCTCGCTCCATGCGAAACAGAAGGGAGACACTGTCCTCAAGGCCGAATTTGATCAAAAACTGGGAGCGCCGGTCGTGTTCAAGCGGCTGACCACCAGACCAGGGGGAAGATCGGTTGTCATCAACGTCATCAAGCTGAGCTCGCCGAAAGCCGGCACCCTCTTTCCAGTCGAACAACCCGGGCAAACGGAGGATCGTGATGGGCAATAACGGGAAAAACGTCATCCTCGCGATCGACCAGGGCACCACGGGCTCCAAGGCCCTTCTGCTCGACAGCGAGCTGGCAGTGCTGGCCGAAGCATCAAGGGAGTTTCCGCAGCACTTCCCCGAGCCCGGACAGGTCGAGCACGACCTCGACGAGATCTACCAGAGCGTAAAGGACTCGGTCACAGCGGCGATGGAGGCCGGCGGCGTGGCCGCGACCTCCATCGCCGCTGTAGGAATCACCAACCAGCGGGAGACCACCGCGATCTGGAGAGCCGAGGATGGACAGCCGATCCATCGCGCGATCGTCTGGCAGGACCGCAGAACCGCGGCGAAGTGCCGGGAGCTCAAGGATGCGGGCCGGGAGGGCACCTTCAAAAAGAAGACCGGCCTGGTCCTCGATCCGTATTTCTCCGGCACCAAGATCGCCTGGCTCCTCGATGAGATCGACGGAGCCCGCGCGCTGGCGGAGGCCGGGGAGCTCCGCTTCGGGACGATCGACACCTACCTGTGCTGGAGGCTCTCCGGCGGAGCCTCCCACGTCACCGACATCTCCAATGCATCACGAACCCTGCTCATGGATCTCGAGACCCGTGAATGGGATGAAGAGCTGCTCGGCATCCTGCGGATCCCCGCCTCGCTGTTGGCGGAGATCAGGGACAACGACTCCGTCTTCGCGCAAACCAGCGGCCTCGATTTCCTGCCCGATGGAATTCCTGTGGCGGCCCTGATCGGTGACCAGCAGTCCGCCCTCTTCGGACAGACCTGCTTTGAACCCGGGGAGGCGAAGTGCACCTACGGGACCGGCGGCTTCCTTATGCTCAATACCGGCGAGAACATCGTACGCTCCGAAAGCGGCCTGCTCTCAACGGCCGCGTGGCGCACGGGTGGAAAAACCACCTACGCCCTCGAGGGCTCCGCCTTCATCGCCGGCGCCATCGTCCAGTGGCTGCGCGATGGCCTGGGGCTCATCTCCGACTCTTCGGAGATCGAGGGACTTGCCCGGTCGGTTGAAGATTCCGCCGGCGTGGTCTTCGTTCCGGCTCTCGCGGGTATCGGCGCGCCCCATTGGGATCCTGATGCCCGGGGAATGATTGCCGGGCTGACGCGGGGCTCTACGGCCGCCCACATCGCCAGGGCCGCGCTCGAGGGCGTCGCCTTCCAGATCAATGACATCCTCACGGCTATGCGAGAAGACCTGGGACGGACCGGGTCCGGCTCGAAGGACAGCCTCGTCGAGCTCAAGGTCGACGGTGGAGCCTCGAACAACGACCTGCTGATGCAGTTCCAGGCGGATCTCCTCGGCTGCGACGCGGTGCGTCCCGCAATCACCTCGACCACCGCCCTGGGAGCCGCCCTGCAGGCCGGCCTCACAGTTGGAATCTTCGATTCGCTCGAGGACATCCGTGCGACCTGGAGGGAAGACCGTCGCTTCAGCCCCGGGATGAAGGCTTCGGAGGTAGCGAAAAACACAACGCGCTGGGAAGCCGCCGTTCGCCAGGCGCGAACCAGCTGACAGACGGCCGGCGCGAAACGCGGGGAAGGTATTCCTCAGAATTCCTCGTCAGCTTCACCCTCTCCGAAAAATACCGCGGATGCGAGAAAGGTGATCGAGAAGCCGGCCAGGATGGAGGTCCAGAAGTGCTGCTCGATGCTGAAGTGATGCACCTTATTGTCCAGTCCATCCAACAAACCGAACATCGGCGCGAAGCCGTTTTCTCCACCCGCCCAGGGACTCCACTGCAGCAGGAAGAAAAAGAAACTTACGAGCGAGAGGACAAAATAAACGGTTCTCATGGCTGGGACTTCCAGGGGAAAGGTGAACTTTAAAATCGACACGAACAGTCCGAGGAACACATATTTTCACAGCCGGTTGATTCGGTCAAGTAATGCCTCCGATCATCTTCACCCGGCGGCACGATCGCCCCAGGGCGCCTGGATCTTCCTCGAGACGCCGGCCGGATCATCTGCCTCGAGGATCGCCGTGATCACGGCGACGCCGGCAGCTCCCATATCCTTGATGGAGGACGCCGCCGCGGGAGTCACCCCCCCGAGAGCGTAAACCGGGCCAGGCAGGCGCGAGCAGGCGCGCCCCAGCTCTTCCAGGCCAAGGGGCTGAAACTCTCCCGTCTTCGACAGCGGCAGGAATACGGGTGAGAGGCTGACATAGCTCGCCCCCTGCTCAAAGGCATCAGCCGCCTCGGCGGCCGAATGAGCCGAATAGCCGATCAGCCTGTCTTCGTCCAGGGCTTCACGCGCCTCGGCTACCCGGCCCGTTTCCCCTCCACCGACATGAACTCCTCGCGCGCCCAGGCGATCGGCCAGCTCCATGCGGGAGGTGAAATCATCTCCTGCATGACAGCTCACCACCAGGCTGAGACCGGCGACCCTGTCCAGGAGGCTGCGGCCGAACGCCTCGAGCCTCTCGATGCTCCACGACGGCTCCCTCAACTGGACCATGGACAACCCGCCCTCGGAGGCGGACCGGATGCTGTCGCGCACCCTCTCCTCGCCAAGCCGGTCGGCATCGGTGACAACGTAGAGCGAGGGCAGCGATTCGCTCACGACAGCTTGCGCGACCGGTCGAGGAACCAGTGGTCGACGAGAACCAGCGCCGCCATGGCCTCTACAATAGGGACTGCGCGGGGAAGGACGCAGGGGTCGTGACGCCCGCGGGCTTTCAGGACAGTCTCCTCGCCAGAGGTCGAGACCGTCTCCTGCTCCTTGTTGATCGTCGCCGTGGGCTTGAAGGCGATGCGGCAGACGAGATCCTCACCGTTGGAGATTCCTCCCTGGACCCCGCCGGAGTTGTTGCTGCGCGTGCGAACCTCATCTCCATCCTTGTAGAAAGCATCGTTGTGGGCCGAACCCGTCAGCCGGGTCCCATCAAATCCTGAGCCGACCTCAAAGCCCTTGGTCGCAGGCAGCGAAAGCATCGCCTTGGCCAGGTCCGCCTCGAGGCGATCGAAGACCGGCTCTCCAAGACCCACCGGAACCCCGCGCGCGACCAGCTCGACGAGCCCTCCGGCTGAGTCGCCCTCCTTGCGAAGCTGCTTGATCCGCTCGATCATCTTTTCCGCCGCGGCCGAGTCAGGACAACGAACCGCGTTGCTCTCGACGGCGGCTCTCGTCACCGAGGCCGCATCGATCGCCGCCTCGATATCGTGAATTCTCCGGACATAGGCGACCAGTTCCACCCCGGCTGAGTCGGCGAGGATTCGTCTGGCGATGGCGCCTGCGGCAACCCGGCCAATCGTCTCCCGCGCGCTCGACCGCCCACCGCCGCGATGATCGCGATGGCCGTACTTGGCCTGGTAGGTATAGTCCGCGTGCGATGGCCGGTAGACATCCTTGAGGTGATCATAGGCCTGCGGTCTGGCGTCCTTATTGCGCACCATGAGCAGGATCGGCGCGCCAGTTGAGATTCCCTCGAAGACACCTGAGAGCACCTCGAGCCGATCATCTTCTGAACGCGGCGTGGTGATGTCGCTCTGCCCGGGCCGACGCCTGTCGAGCTCGACCTGGATCGCCTCCTCGTCGATGGGAACGCCCGCCGGACAGCCGTCGATGGTGACCCCGACGGCGGGGCCATGCGACTCCCCCCAGGTGGAAATCTGAAAGATCTTTCCAAAGGTGTTGCCCATGAGACGCTACTGCCGCTCCTGAAATACTCCTGGAAACCGAACGCAGAGATTGTACAGATTGTTTGCCGGGGAAGCGAGACCCCGAAAATTACCCCAGCTTGCCCATCGCTCCTCTGAGCCTTAAAATTCATCTTGCGGGCCTTTTCTGTAATTACCGGTTTTTTCCAGATCATCGCGACAGGAATCTTCAAATGTCCACAGGGACCATCCGACTGACGCTGGCGATGCTCGCGCTCCTTGGAGCGCTGGGCCAGGCTCGCCTCGAGGCTGAGCCCGGCGACCTCGTCGCTGACTTCGTCACCTTCGCGGTCATCGCCCCGCAGGACATCACCTACGACGAGACGGAGGACTGCTTCTGGATCACGACCTTTCTCGACGAGCGGATCTACAAGTACAACACCGACCTCACGCAACTGCTCGACACCATCCCCTCCCCCTTCCTGACCTTCGAGTTCACCACCGGCATCACCTGGAACCCCCTGGATGACACCCTGCTCGTAACCAATGCCGACAGCGGCCGGATTGTCGAGCTCGACAAGCTGGGAGTCCCCACAGGCCGCGAGATCTCCATCCCGTTTCTCGACAACCCCCGGCTCGCAGCGCGCACGGTCCGCGGTCTCGCCTTTGACCCCGGCGCAGCGGCAGGCACGGGCTCGATCTATGTCGTAGAGACGCTCGGAACCCTGGTCTACGAGATCAGCCTCGAGGGTGAACTGCTGAGAAGCTTCGTTCACCCCGAAGACCCCGATGGCTTCCCCGGCCGGGGACAGCACACCCAATCCGCGGGAATCGACCTCATCCATGAAGATGGAGAGCTCACCGGGTTCTGGATCACCGGCATCCGCGGCCGGCAGAATCGGCTGTACAAGCTCGATGCGGAGGGCTCCTACACAGGGCTATCCTTCTCCCTGGATGCCGCCGGCGGAACGGTCAGCGGCATCGTCCGGCATCCCTTCCCCGGCGCAGAGAACGGAGGCGAGCTGGACTCGTTCATCTGTGTCGTCGAATCCAATGCCAGGCTTGCCGTCCTCGAGGCAGGAGAGCCCGAAAACCGAGAAATCTTCGGACTCGAATGCGATACGGCAGGAAACCTGGCCATGCTGCGCTGGTCATCACGCGAGAGCTACGACCGCGTAGAGATCATCGAGGGCTGCCGGGTCCACGCGGTCCTGCCTGGAGACGCCACAGCCTGGGAAGCCGAGCTGTCCCCGCCAGGACTCTACGAATTGAGCGTACGAGCGATGAAGAACGGAACAGAGAGCATCATCGGCCCCTGCCTGGTGCTGACCGGTCCCGGGCAGATCCTCCGGTCCAGGGAGGTGGGAGGGCGGCTCCCGATCGACCTCGCCTCCAACGGTGACGACCTGCTCGTCGTGACCGATGGCAGAGAGAGAGAGCTGATCGTATTCGAGAGGGACTCACCCGGAGACCCGATCGCGACGATCCCCGTAGCTGAGACCTTCGCCTCAGGCGAGGAGGAAGAGGAATATATCACAGGAATCGCCCGCGGCCCGGAGGCGAACACCTTCTTCGTCTACAATACGACCCGGCACATCATCGGCCTGCTCGATCTCTCTGGAAGCGTTCTCTCGACCTTCGAGGTCGCCCTGCCGAATCTCAATGAAGAATTCGACCCCGAGGATCCGGAATCTGAAGAGGATCTCGGAACCGTGATGGGAATGGTCTTCGATCCCGCCGCCGACGAGGGACGTGGCGCCCTCTGGATCACCGAGGTTGTCGAGGACATCGTCTACCAGGTCGACCTCGAGGGCCGCATCCTGAAACAATTCCACAACCCCTACACCCGGATCCAGCCGCCGCCGATCGAGGACGTCTTCAATACCTATACCGGCGGCATCTCGCGGGTCCCGGGGCGCGGCGACCTCCTCTGGCTCAGCGGCGGAACCTATCGCGACTTCGGCCAGAAGTGGATCGCCCTGGTAGACACCAACAGCGGCGAGGTCATCCCGGGCTCGGAGATCACCACGGCCTCGGTTCGCCGGGAGAGCCGCTCCGGAAGTGTCGGGCTCGAGAATATCCTGGCCGATGGAGAATCCCGCTTCTTTGTTCTCGGCCTCGGGCAACGCGACGCCCTGCTCGCCGAAATTCTCCACGAAGCGGCCATCACCCCGGCCCCGGGCTACCTCGAATGCCGACAGCCCGCAGTGGAGGACAGGGTCATTCTCAACTTCATCAACAACGGCCCCTACGACAGCATCGAGATCCTGCGCGATTGCGAGCTCATAGCCTCACTTGCCGGAGATGCGGTGGGCTTTGTCGACGAGGCGGTCGCCCCGGGAATCCATGAATACGGCGTTCGCGGCATCCGCGGCGGCATTGCCAGCGAGACCATCAGCTCATCGGTGCGAGTCGGAATCGGCGCCGTCCTCCAGCGATCGATGAGCTGGCCGGCACGCTCTCCGCAGCAGCTGACCCGGGACCCGATCGACGGTTCCTTCTACGCGTGCGTCAACTGGTACGGAGAAGAGCGCAAGGTCTATCACTACGATGCGGGCTTCAGGTTCCTCGATGAGAGAGACTCGGTGGTTGAAGCGGGCCGGCAAATCGCCACCCTCGCCATCCGGGCGCCGTCGAGAACCGAGCGCCTCCTCTACTACATCACCTGGCTGCAGCCCGTCCCACTGGGAGAGGTCGACACGCAGCGCTTCTTCCTGGCAAGCGAGACCCTGGCGGGACAGCCGTACGACCAGGTGGAGATCGTTCCCCCTGTTCCGGAAAACGGCTTCATCATCTATCCCACCGGGCTCACCTGGGATTCCATCAGCGACTCTTTCTTCTATCTCGAGCGCAACAGCCGGACCTTCCTGCGAATCGACACCGAGGGCAACGAGCTCGGGCGATTTCCTCACCCCGAGCCTCCCTACCAGAACTTCGTCTTCAACCTGGGACTCGCCGTCAACGAGCAGGACAGGACACTCCTGTTCACCACATCAGCCTACGGCGACCACGGGATCACGAAGGTCCTGGAGATGAACTTCGAAGGAAACCTTACCGGCTTCGAGCTGCCGCTGACCGGGCTTGGTAACGAGATCAGGGACATCGAGCTCTACGGCCGGGAGCTGGTCGCCATCGGGTCCGGCTCCTTCTCTGAGCTGCTGCGGATCAAGTTCACCGACACCCTCCCCGCCCCCTTCCTTCGCGGGGATGCCGACTCCAGCGGCGAGGTCAACCTCACCGATGCGATCTACCTCCTCGGCTATCTCTTCCAGGGGGTCGAAGCCCCGGCCTGCCTCGACAGCGGCGATTTCGATGATGATGGCCGGATCACCCTGACCGATGCCATCCTCACCCTCAACTATCTCTTCCGCGGGGGGATTCCGCCGGCCGCTCCCTTCCCCGGAACGGGACAGGACCCCACGGCCGATGGTCTGCAGTGCAGATGAACCCGCCAGGCGGCCGGTCCTGTTCGAGTCCTGTTGACGAAGCGCCTTCCAGGGCGCATGCTTTTGCTCTCGGGGCTCGCTTCTTCCCTGCCCGGGATAACGAAAACTCCGCTGAGAAAAGCTGGCCGGTCTCATGATATTCAAGTGGTTCAAAAACAAGGGCTCCTCCGCGGATGCGGCGCGGGACGCGGCCGTACCCCGACACATCGGAGAGCTCTGGCTGGCAATCCAGGAGACGGCCGAAAGAGAAGATTCCTCCTGGTCCGATCGCAATGTGATCAGCTACTACCACGAGGGAGCCGAGGCCCAGAAAGACATCCTGCGCTGGCTGGCGATCTACCAGAGAAGCATCGATCCCGGCCACGAGTTCAGCTTCCCGGAGCACCATCCGCGCCACAAGGGCTACTGCCTCGTGCTGCGGCACTGGCCATCGGGCAGCCGCTGGGAGGCCTTTGACGACTCGAACTGGGAACGGATCCCCATCTCTCCCCAGCCGGAGAGAGAAGACCTCGAGCGGAAACTCGACCAGCTCAAGGGCTGAACGCGCGGCGCGGGGCCCTTCACTTCAGGCGAGCGGGCTCCCTGCCTTCGAGCCTCCCCAGCGCCTCCTCAACGAGGCGAGCCTCTACCGGCCCGAGCCCGGGCTTCCCGCCATGCGACCGTAGGCCCCGGGCGGATTCCTCGGAGCGAATCAACCCCAGTGCCGTGATCGCGGCCCTCCGCAGCCTCTCATCCTGAGCTCCAAGCAGCTCCAGGAGCGTCGCCACCGACGATTTCTCCGCTATTCGACCGAGGGCCTCGGCAGCCTCCCTGCGAACAGCCGACTCGTAGTCTGCGGCACAGAGCTCCCCACAGAACTCCGCCGCCGCCCGCGAGCGGGTTCTCCCCAGAGCCCGCAGCGCCGACCTGGCAAGCTCTCCCCTGCGCTCCTCCTTCTCGATGATCGTCTTCAACTGCGCGGCGCAATCCTGGCCGTCGATTCTCGAAAGACGCGTGGCGGCCTGAGACGCGTCTTCGTTGCCGAGGCGAAAGATCGAGGCCAGGGCCGAGCAGGAAGACGGACCGCCCAGGCGTTCGAGTGATACAAGCACCGCGGCGCGAACCAGTTCGTCCGCTGAGCTCCTGTAGGCCTGTTCGAGAAGAATGGCGCCTGATCTTCGCGCGCCCGCGTCGGAGTCCTTCCCAACCGCCTCTACCAGGGGCAGCAGGCCGCCGGGCACAGCCTTCCCCAGCTCCAGCTCCAGGGCCTCTACCGCGGAGCCCTCCAGTCGCCCGGTCGCCGGAAGGACCTCGCGAACCGTCGGCTCACGGCTGGTCAGCCAGGCAAGAAGGCATCCGAACGCAAAGGCGACGAACGCCGAAAGGTATTGATGAGATCTTTTCACCGGTTCAATCCGTCCTGAAGAAAACG
>DODI01000596.1:0-4943 GCA_003509045.1 Planctomycetota bacterium
TCGCTTCGAGGGCGGAAGGACGGGGGTCATCGAAGGCTACAAGTCCTACTTCCTGCAGAACGAGGACGGCCAGGTACAGAAAACCCACAGCATCTCAGCCGGGCTCGACTACGCCGGCATCGGGCCGCAGCATGCCTACCTCAGGGACATTGGCCGGGTGGAGTTCTCTCCCGCCACCGACAAGGAGGTCATCGAGGCCTTCCAGCTCGTTGCCCGCAAGGAGGGGATCCTCGCGGCGATGGAGTCCTCCCATGCCCTGGCGTGGGTGGTGAAGAACGCCGGGTCGCTTCCGCCTGATGAGGTGGTCGTGGTGAACGTCTCCGGCCGCGGTGACAAGGACATCTTTATCGTCGCGGAGGCGGTTGGTGATGAGGCCTGGATGAAATACTGCCGCGAATACGGCGCCGGGAGGATTCAATGAGCGGCGGTAAGATCGAGGCAGCTGTCGAGAAGATCCGGTCGGAGGGACGGGTCGGCCTGATGACCCACATCGTGCTGGGATATCCATCGCTTGATGAGTCCCTCAAGCTGGTGGAGACCATGGCGGCCTGCGGAGTCGATTTCATCGAGATCCAGATTCCCTTCAGCGATCCGACCGCCGACGGGCCGGTGATCACCCAGGCCTGCCAGGCGGCGCTCGATGCGGGCGTTCGCGTGCAGGATGCCTTTGAATTCATGGAGGAGGTCAGTGGACGCTACGACCTGCCCTTCCTGTTCATGAGCTATTTCAACATCGCCTTCGCCTACCGCCAGGAGGCCAGTGGCGGCCGCGGTGGGGCAGATGGAGTCGCCGGTTTTGTAGCCGCTTCAGCAGCTGCCGGGGCCAGTGGCCTGATTCTTCCCGACCTGCCGCCTGAGATGGTCCGCGAGGGATACAAGGAGGCCTGTGACAGCGCCGGGCTGCACCCGGTCTACGTGGTCTCCCCCAATACCGGGAGGGAGCGTCTCGAGGTGATCGCCGAGGCCGGCAGCGGGCTGCTCTACGCGACCTCCAGGACCGGGACCACCGGCAAGGAGATGGACCTGGAGATGCAGGAGCTGACCGGATTTCTCTCGAACGTCCGAGAGACCTGCGGCCTGCCGATCGCGGTAGGCTTCAGTATCTCGACAAGGGAACAGGTCGAGGCGCTGGGCGGCCATGCCGACCTAGCGGTCGTTGGAACTCATTTCATCCGGGTCTGGGAACAGGGCGGCACCGAGGCGCTGGAGGCGGAGCTCAACAAGCTCACCGGGGCTTGAGGGGGCGCCCTGCTCAGAGTCGATGGAGGTGAAAGCCGCCGTCGAGATCGATGGCCGAGCCTGTGGCGAAATCAAAGTCACCTCCAACGAGGGCCCGCACCGCGCGGGCGACATCTTCGGGCTGGCCCCAGCGTCGGAAGGGGGTCAGGCCCTCGGCGAAGAGCTTGTCATATTTTTCCTTCGCCCCGGCGGTCATGTCGGTGGCGATGATGCCCGGGCGGATCTCGTTGACCGGGATGTTGTGTTCGCCGAGTCGGTCGGCGAAGAGGCTCGTGAGCATACCGAGGCCGGCCTTGGCCAGGCAGTAGTCACCGCGCAGCACGCTGGATGTGTATTCCGAGAGGCTTGAGATGTTCACGATGTAGAGTTTCCTGTCGGGGTCAGCCAGGCGCTCTTCGACCATCCAGCGGGCGATGGACTGGGTGAGGAAGAAGGGCCCCTTGAGGTTTACGTCGAGGGTCCGGTCGTAATGCTCCTCGCTCGATTCAAGGAGGTCGACCCTCTCCCTTGGCGCCAGGGCGGCGTTGTTGACGAGTACATCGATGCGGCCAAAACGAGACCTGGTCTCTTCGATCATGCTCGCGCGGTCCTCGGTGCTGGAGATGTCGGCCTGGGCCAGCAGCGTTTCCCGGCCCTCATCGGCGATCAGAGCTGCGGTCTCCTCGGCCGCCTCGGGCCGAGAGACGAAGTTGACCACGATGTCGTAGCCTGCCGAGGCCAGTTCAACGGCGATGGCCCGTCCGATTCCACGCGAGGCGCCGGTGACGAGGGCAACTGGGCTGCTTGAGGACAAGGATCTGCTCCAAACTGGGGGAGGTTTATTTCTCGACGACCAATTATTACCTCATCCCGGCCCCGCGGGAAAGGGCCGGGCGGGATTGAGACGCGTTGAGGCCGGGTTTCTTTACTCTTGCGTGAACCGCTGGGGAAGGATAGTTTCCGCAGCATGACTCAGGAAAGCACCAGCCCGGAGGCTGCCGGCGAAGCGGTCAGAGTTCGTTTCGCTCCTTCGCCGACGGGATATCTCCATATTGGCGGCGCCAGGACGGCGCTTTTCAACTATCTCTTCGCCCGCCAGTGCGGGGGAACCCTGGTGCTTCGCATAGAGGACACCGATCGCGAGAGATCCACTCCAGAGGCGACCCAGGCGATTCTTGACGGGATGCGCTTCCTGGGCCTCGACTGGGATGAAGGTCCCGAGGTCGGCGGCGACTACGGTCCCTATTTCCAGTCGGAGCGTGACGGCCTGCACCGGGAATTGGTCGAGCGGCTGCTCGCCGCCGGCAGAGCCTACCATTGCTTTAAGACCTCTGAGGAGCTGGCCCGGCTCAGGGAAGAGCATCGGGATGCGACCAGCTTTACCGCGGCGGTCAGGGAGGAGCTCGACCCCGGCGAGGTGAGCTCACGGCTTGAGGCCGGCGAGAAGGCGACGGTGCGTTTCCGGGTTCCCGAAGGCGAGACCGTCATCGACGACCTCGTTCGGGGCGAGGTTCGGGTTAGCAATAGTGACATCGAAGATTTCGTGATCGCCCGCGCCGATGGCAGCGCGGTCTACAACCTCGCGGTGGTCGGAGATGACAATGGCATGGGAATTACCCATGTCATGCGCGGCGAGGATCATCTCTCCAATACGTCGAAGCAGCTCCTGCTCTTTGATGCCCTCGGTTTTTCCGTCCCGCGTTATGCCCATATCTCCCTGATTCTCGCCCCGGGAGGAGGCAAGCTCTCGAAGCGGCATGGCGCCGTCTCGGTTACCGAGTACGAGGAGAAGGGGTACCTGCCCGAGGCGATGATCAATTTCCTGGCACGCATGGGCTGGTCCTATGACGACAAGGAGGAGCTCTTCTCTCTCGAGGACCTGGTGGAGAAGTTCTCACTCGATGGAGTCTCGAATTCCGGCGCGGTCTATGACCTCAAGAAGCTCGACCATCTCGGCGGGCACTATATGCGCCAGCGTCCCCTGGAGGAGCTGGTCGAGATGTCGCTGCCCTTTCTGCTTCGATCCGAACAGGTCCAGATCGACCTGGAGGAGGTGGTCAGCGGCGGCGGTGGACGAGAAAGGTTCGAGGCGATCATCGCTCTCGAGCAGGAGCGGATCAACAGGCTCGAGGAGCTGCCCGAGCGGGTCGGCTACTACTTCGAGGATCCCGAGGAGCCCGACAAGGGCGCGCGCAAGGCCCTCAGAAAGAAAAGAGATTCTGTGCCGCTGGTGGAACGCTACGGTGAAAGTCTCACCGCCCGATTTCCGGAGGGTTGGGGCCCAGGTGACCACGAGGCTCTCGAGGAGCACGTAAAGAGCTTTCTCGAGAAGGAGGACGCGGGCCTTGGAGATCTCGCGCAGCCGGTTCGGGCCGTCCTCACCGGGCGCGGGGCGACGCCGGGCCTGTTCGAGGTGATGGCGATCCTCGGTATGGAGACCTGCCTGCGGCGTCTCGGGAAGCTGCAGGAATGGGTCGACAAGGCGATCGCGTAAGAGTATCTATGGGCCTGACGCAGGTTCCGGGAAGAAAAGAAAAAAAACCGTGAACGATACCCCAGAAGAAAACACTCCTCCGCTTGATTTCATCCGCCAGCGTGTAGCCGATGATGTGGCCGCCGGAAAGAATGATGGGCGCGTGGTGACCCGCTTTCCCCCGGAGCCCAACGGCTATCTCCACATCGGCCACGCCAAGGCTATCTGCCTGAATTTCGGCCTGGCCTCGGAGTACGAGGGGGGTGTCTGCCATATGCGTTTCGACGACACCAACCCCACCAGGGAGGATGTCGAGTATGTCGACTCCATCCTCGATGACGTACGCTGGCTGGGCTGGGACTGGGGTGAGAAGCTCTTCTACGCCTCCGATTATTTCGACCAGCTCTACGAGTACGCTCTCGTGCTGATCCGCAAGGGCAAGGCCTTCGTCTGTGACCTCGATCACAAGGAGATGGCGGCTCATCGCGGAACGGTCCAGGAGCCCGGCCGCGACAGTCCCCACAAGAGCCGTTCGGTTGAGGAGAACCTCGATCTCTTCGAGCACATGCGTGCCGGGGAATTCGAGGAGGGCACGCGAACCCTGCGTGCCAATATCGACATGGCGTCGGATAACATGGTCATGCGTGACCCGGTGATCTACCGCATCATGAAGGTCGACCACCATCGAACCGGCGACAAGTGGTGCATCTACCCGATGTACGACTTCACCCACGGGCTCTCCGATTCGATCGAGAAGGTCACCCACTCTCTCTGCACCCTCGAGTTCCAGGTGCGCCGGCCGCTCTACGACTGGTTCATCGATGAGGTGGGAGTCGAGTGCCATCCGCAGCAGATCGAGTTCGCCCGCATGAATCTCACCTATACCGTTATGAGCAAGCGCAAGCTGCTCGAGCTGGTCGAGGGGGGACAGGTCGAGGGCTGGGACGATCCGCGCATGCCGACGATCTGCGGACTGCGGCGGCGGGGTTACACTCCCGCGTCGATCCGCACCTTCTGCGAGCGGATCGGTATGGCCAGGCGCGACAACACCCAGGAGGTCGCTCTTCTCGAGCACGGCCTCCGCGATGAATTGAACCGCACCGCCGAGCGTCGCATGGGAGTGCTGCGGCCGCTGAAGGTGGTCATCGACAATTATCCCGAGGGCGAATCTGAAGAGCTCGTCGCTATCAACAATCCCGAAGATGAGAGCGCCGGAACACGCAAGGTTCCCTTCAGCCGCGAGCTCTGGATC
>DODI01000241.1:0-1405 GCA_003509045.1 Planctomycetota bacterium
GGGGTGAGCGAGGGGACTTGAACCCCCGACCTCCTGGACCACAACCAAGCGCTCTAGCCACCTGAGCTACGCCCACCACAATGGATCCTTCCTGAGAATCGAAACACGAGTTTACGAACCCCGGGATTTATTTCAAGCACTAACCCTCGCGAGAGAGAGCAGCCGGAAGAGCTGGAGCGCTCGAATCAGGACTCGTCCTTCTTTGAAATGACCGTCTCGAGACCCGAGATGATTCCCTCGAGCTTCCCGGACAGGTTGTCGAATTCTTCCGCAGAGAGCTTCAGGCCGGGGTCCTTGTTCCCCCTCAGCTTGTTCCACAGTCCCTTCTGCTCACCTTTAACTTGAAAATTGAAATCATTCAGCTGGTCCCTGAGTGAGTCGCGGAGCCGGCTCAGTCTCTCTGCCATCGCCGACTGGTCGCTCTCCCACCTGGAGACAACATCCTTCAGGGCCAGCTCGAGCTCATCGAGACGTCCACCAAGGGTGCTCCTGATTTCCGCGACCCCCTCGCTATTGCGGCCCAGCTCTTCCTGGGCCGCGGCTGTCTGCTCACGCAGCTCCCTGAAGTGCACTCCCATGCTCTCGAGCTCGGGAGTGGTCGAGTCGATATGCTCGACCTGGTCGGAGACCTTAGAGAAGGTCTCCTCGATACGGCCGAGACGCTGACCAACCTCTTCTCCTAGGCTCTCGACCATTCCCCTGGAGGGAACCGATTCCTCTACACGACCCAGCATTTCCTTCAGCTCACCGATTTGAGCGGTCAATTGTTCCATCATCTCAGAGATCTCCTTACCCAGGCGAACTTCCAGCTCACCCATCACGATCTTTGCCGTTTCCGGAATGGACTGCTTGAGCTGCACGAGTCCTTCCTCGATATCCATAATCATTTCACTGATGACCTCGAGCTCATCGTTGACCTGCCGGCCAGTACCAGCGACCACCGACCGCACCTCGTTGACATCGAGCTGCAGAGCGCCAAGACCGTCGTCAAGAGAGGTGCCCAGTTCCCCCGCCCTTGCCTCGATTGAATCGAGCCGGGCGCGGAGCTCATCCACGGACTCTCTCACCCCCGCGACCCCGGCAGACGAAGCCGCCGTTGAACCCTGCCCTGCATCCGCCTGCGCCAGCCTGCCCCGCAAATCCTTGAGTTCAGGGAAGAGCTCGTCGCCTCTTTCCTCGATAAGAGACACGACGACCTCCCTCACCGCCTCCTTGAGGGTTGTCCTGGTAACCGAGGCCTGGCACATCGTATGAAGGGCCGTACGAACATCCTTCACCTTTTGAGCCACCACCTCCAGCTGCTGTCCCTCAGGGCTTCCGACCCGATCGACGTCCTTCTCCACACCATCCCATTGGTCAGAGATCTTCTGTATCATGAGCCCACCATTTCACTTCTTCTCTGCGG
>DODI01000241.1:1798-6023 GCA_003509045.1 Planctomycetota bacterium
GAGAGATGGCTGACCCGGGAAACTCCACCACGAGCCTGGGGCCGAATCAGCGCCGGTATATTATCAGCACATTTTAATATAAGCAAGGCACTCAGACCCCGTCCTGGCGAAGTTTGCGGGACCATTCTCTCCACCCCCAGGCCTCACCTCCCGATGAGAACAAAGTTCAAGGCAACGGCGTAATCGCCCTGCCTGTTCACCTCCGCCTCAAGCTCAGCGGTCAGCATCTCACGCCCGAGGATCTTTGACAGCCAGTCGATGCTGACCGACACGCCGTAGCTCTCGAGCATGCCGACCACATCTCCTTCTTCAATAAGCTGACCGAGGTCAAAACGCAGCCTCAGGTTGGTGTCCACGCGATAATGATCGGACACAAGGAAGCCCTCACGGCCTATGTTTTTCGTCTCGGGCTCCCCCAGCCGAGGGATGGAATCTTCCGCATTGAAAAGCTTCTCGAAATGAACCTTCATGGACCCCGAGTCCATGATCGTGAACGGCCCCCATCCCAGGAGTTGGATATCTCTCTCGCCGCCTTCGTAGCCCTCCTCAAAAAGAGCTCCCTTGAGCTGGTTTGAATAGTAATCTCCAACCAGCAGGTTGTACTCATGGGCCTCCCTGCCGATCTCATTGATGCGCAGCATTTGCTCCTGGTACTTATCGTAGGCCAGCCCCGAGCTGTTCTCGTAGTTCTTCTGCCACTCCCTCTTCAGATTACGCCTGAGCTCAACATAGAATTTTTTCTCGGCCAATCTCCTCGCAGCCCTGGCAAACCGGGTCTCGACAGGAGGCTCGAGTCTGAACATGGGATCGGGATCATAGTTGACGTAGGCCGGAGGCTCATCAAAGACAGGCCTGTCGAAATCGTTCTCCAGGCTCCTGGTCGTGAACTTCTCGATCTCACGGGATTCTCTGAAAAAATCATCCTGTTCGAAGGTAGGAGGCTTGAGGGCCCTGATGGCGACCCATGGAGCTCTTGCTCCGCGCTGGCCCGCCCGCGACCCGCGCCGGACAGCGCGCCTTATTTTCCTCGCCTCCGGAACCGGCGAAACCCCGGCACTCCGATTGCCGCGCTCAAGCTCAAGCCGCGCCGCGAAAACTGCGGCGCCGGGACCGCTGTCCGCCACCTCTGAAACGGCTACCGACTCCTGGGCTGAAAGGGAAGACCTCATCAGCCGAACCCCAAACGCCATCACCGCCATCAGGACAAAGAACGCGCCAGCCGCTGTCTTTCCAACTCGACCGCAGCGTCCAGGACCCTGGCTACAGCTGCCCAGATTCATTTGTTCCCCTCTCTCGGCTGACCGGAAACCTCCGTGGAATCGCTCAAAAAGCTGGTCGGCCGAATTATCTTCGCACTTCTTCAAATCCGGCATTTCCCGGAACCCACTCCAGGAAGGCCTGCCAGCAAACCAAAGTCCTCTTTACGAACACCTCACGCCAGCGGACAAAGAAAACCCACAAACAGATTACAAAACTGGCTTCAGTACCCTGAAACTCGGCATCCACAGACAAGCCGCCAAGTCACACACAGGCCGCTATAAGAACCGTGCAATCACAGCCGTAAGCAGTCCTGAGAGAGAAAAGTAGAGACTCTGATCTTTTCCTCTAAAGGCAACTATAATAGGGAGATGGGCGGTTTCAAGCCGGGATCGGAGGTTCTTTATCTGAAGTGACTTACGGAAGCTCCAAAGACTCCTGGCAGCAAAAAAACCGCCCGATATCCCAACCTGTTAACCAAACCGCGGTCAGGCTCAGGAGCTTTCGAGAACGACCCGGATGATCTCTTCAGCTTCACTGGGAGCGCTCGCCGGGGAATCGGACCCTGACAGTTTCTGACAGGCCGCCTCCACCCGTTTGCGGGCATCCTTAAGCGAAAAGCCGAGCTGTTCCACCAGCACGGTAATCGCGATTTCGGATACTCGGCCTCCCCCGCCTTCCGGTAGCTGCTCAGCCCCGCTCCCAGGCTCGCCCAGCTGCAGGACTCCTGCCTTGTCCCGGAGTTCCAGCACCATCCGCTCGGCAAGCTTCTTCCCCACACCCTTGATGCGTTTGAGCGAATCAACATCGCCGGATCCGAGATCGCGTATGAGCTCCTTGACCGAAAAAGCCGAGAGCGCCTGCAACGCGATCTTGGGTCCCGTTCCCGAAACCGAGAGAAGAAGCCTGAAGAGCTCCCGCTCCTCCAGGGTGGAAAAGCCGAAGAGCTTGAGTACATCTTCCCTGACCAGGAGATGAGTATAGAGCAGCACCTCTTCCCCGAGGCGATCGCCGACCAACGACCTGGTCGAGAGAGGAACCTGCACATGCCAACCGACACCGGAGGTCTCCACGACAGCGCTCAGGGAACCCAACTCGATCAGCTTACCCCTAAGATGGTGATACAAAGGACACCTCGAACTTTCAGGATCTACCTGAAAATCAGCCGCGCAACGACAAGCCTTGCTCGTTGAGCTGCTGCTTGATCTCAGTAAGAGAGGTCATACCAAAGTTCTTGGCCGACATGAGCTCGACCTCGGTCTTGTTGATGAGATCTCTCACCAACCGGACGTTCAAACGCTCCATGCAACGCCGGCTGCGAACAGACAGGTTCAGTAAATCGATCGGGGTATCGAGTACCTGCGGATCGGCGGAAGCCTCAAGCGGATTCCTGGGCGAGAGCGGCTCGCTGTCCAGCTCGTCAAGTCCCTGTCCGAGACGCAACTTCTTCTGCACCAGCATCTCCTTGATCTCGGTAAGAGAGGTCTCTCCGAAATTCTTGTAGGCGAGCAGTTCCTGCTCCGTCCGCATGATCAGGTCACCAAGAGTGTCGATGTTCATCTTGTGCAGACAGTTGCGACTTCTGACCGAGAGCTCGAAATCACTGACCGGGATCCTGAGCACCTGGCTTTGACGGTCCGCCTTCTTCTCCTGCTCCTTATCGTAGAACATGGTGGTAGAGGCGACGGCGTCATCGAGAAAAAGCTTTGCCCTGGTGTGGTTCGGATGATGCTTCAGGACGGCCTGGAAGCACTGGATGGCATCGTGATATCGCTCACAATCCTCATAGAGGATGCCGAGGTTCATCACCACGTTGGTATTGATGGGGCGAGCCTGGAGACATTTCTCATAGTATTCGAGGGCGAGACCGCTCTGCTCCTCTTCTTCTGTAGCATGGAAGCCCAGCAGGTAGCCCAGGCGGAAATAGGCATCGTAATTTTCTTCGTCAAGCGAGGTGGCTCGATGGTAAAAATCGATCGCCTCCCTGTAATCTCCGTCTTTCTCACTGCAGCGTCCGCTGGCATAGGCAAACTGGCTGGATTCACTCTGGCCCGTCTTCAGCGAGTCGAGAATCGAACGAGCCTCGTCAATGTTGGTGCTCTGCAGAAGAGCCTCAACAGCCAGGTAAGCAAAATCTACCGAAGCTGGAGATCCGCCCTGGAACTTCTTCGCAATCGCCAGGGCTTCTCCGGGCATCTTCTTCTCCAGGAGAACCCGGCAGAGCCAGTAGGAACCCCAATCCGAACCGCTGTTCGACTCCAGGGTGGCCTGGGCCGCATCCAGATCACCAAGGATCATCTGAAAATACCCGAGAATGGCGCCCGCATCGGCGGTCGAAGGAATCGAGCCGGCTACGACACCCCAATCAGAAACGAGAGAGCGGAGCTTGTCGGACCCGTTAACCGCGGAATAGGCCTCGTAGGAGAGGCGGTGAAAAGACTGCTTCTGAAGACCCTCTGCGGCGATCTCACCGACGATGGCGCTGAGATCCTGGTCCGGTTGGTCACTTGTCTGGTCTAAAACTATATTTTCCAAGAGATCCTCTCCGTGTCACTTAAACGGGAGAAAAAAAGTAAGGCTCCGAAACCCCTATCGGCGACCTTTGTTAAACGGACTAAATTAGTCCCAAGATACTGTTTTGTCAACACCTGAGAGAATTCAGATGGCCATCTCGAGATTTTTTCCACCAATGGGTTTTCCCCGGGACCAAGATGCCGATAATGCGTTCTGCTGGGCCTATCAGCCCGGGGGCGGTCTCTTTGAGGTTTCTGCTTACCGCTCCACTGGAACGAAGTTATCTTAAGCAGGTTAGGTGTGACCCGTACACTCCGGTGATCTGACGGAAAACGATGGAAAAAACACGATTCGACGACCTGCTGGCCGAGCTCAATCCGGCCCAACTAAAAGCGGTAACCCACGTTGATGGAGCGCTGATGGTCCTTGCCGGGCCCGGCAGCGGCAAGACCCG